>DASQSR010000458.1:0-14233 GCA_035642295.1 Allostellaceae bacterium
TTGTAGTCGCCCGTGCCGGGGTCGAGGATGTGGAGGCCGACCATGATCGCCTTGTCGGCGGCGAGCCGGGCGAGGCCGTCTTCGCTGCCGCCGGTGAAGAGGGCCAGCTCCGAGCCCGAGGCGCGCAACGCCCAGTCGAGCAGCGGATCGTGACTGCCGGCGACCACCGCGGGCGCGCGGTTGAGCTCCGCGCCGGCGAAATCGAGCTGCCGCGCGACCCAGAGATCGATCAACCGGCGCGGAAACAGCAGCTTGCCGGTGATGCGCGAGCAGGGGATCTGCCGCGTGCGGACCAGCTCATAGATCGTCCGCTCCTTGAGCCGCAGATAGGCCGCGACTTCCTGGGTCGTGAGGTATTCGGCGAGTGCTTGATCCTGCATGGTGCTGCGAAGTGTTGCATAATTTACATATTGCTGCCACGGAACTGTTCCCGCCATAGTTTCGCCAACTAAAGAGCCGGGCTGGTGCGGGCGCGCCGCTCCGGGGGAGAACAAGGACAGGAGCGGAGGAAGAACATGTCTTTTCTAAGCAAGGAGCGAATCATCGCTCCGCCGGGATATAGCCGCTGGCTGATCCCGCCGGCGGCGCTGTGCGTGCATCTCTGCATCGGCCAGGTCTATGCCTTCAGCGTCTTCAACCTGCCGATGACCAAGCTCATCGGCATCACCCAGTCGGCACCGGGGGACTGGCCGCTGACCGAGCTCGGCTGGATCTTCAGCATTGCCATCTTCGTCCTCGGCGCCTCGGCGGCGCTGCTCGGCCGCTGGGTCGAGGACGGCGGCCCGCGCCGCGCCATGTTCACCGCCGCTTTGTGCTGGGGCGGCGGTTTCGTCGTCTCGGCGATCGGCGTCTATATTCACAACATCTGGGTCGTCTATTTCGGCTACGGCGTTCTCGGCGGCTTCGGCCTCGGCATCGGCTACATCTCGCCGGTCTCGACGCTCATCAAGTGGTTCCCCGACCGGCCGGGCATGGCGACCGGGATGGCGATCATGGGCTTCGGCGGCGGCGCCTTCATCGCCTCGCCGCTCTCGGTGTGGTTCATGAACAGGTTCTCGACCCAGCACCACCTCGGCGTCGCCGAGACCTTCCTGGTGCTCGGCGCGGTCTATTTCTGCTTCATGATGGTGGGGGCGGCGATCGTGCGCCTGCCCGCGCCGGGCTGGAAGCCCGCGGGCTATGTCGCGCCGATGCAGCCCAAGAAGCTCGTCACCACCAAGGACGTCTATGTCTACGACGCGCTGAAGACGCCGCAGTTCTGGCTCATCTGGTTGGTACTCTGCCTCAACGTCACCGCCGGCATCGGCGTGCTCGGCCAGGCCTCGGCGATGAGCCAGGAAATGTTCCCGGGACGCATCACCGCCGCGGCGGCTGCCGGCTTCGTCGGCCTGATGAGCCTCTTCAACATGGGCGGCCGCTTCTTCTGGGCGTCGATCTCCGACTATATCGGCCGCAAGAACACCTACTTCGTCTTCTTCGCGTTCGGCACCGTGCTCTACGCCCTGGTGCCGACGGCCGGCGGCCTCGGCAGCGTCGAGCTCTTCGTCGTCTGCTTCCTCATCATCATCAGCATGTATGGCGGCGGCTTCGCCACCGTGCCGGCTTATTTGAGGGACATGTTCGGCACGCGCTATGTCGGCGCCATCCACGGCATGCTGATCACCGCCTGGTCGATGGCCGGCATCTTCGGCCCGGTGCTGGTGAACTACATCCGCGCCTACAACGTCGCGCATGGCGTCGCCAAGGCACAGGCCTACAACACCACCATGTACATCATGGCGGTGCTGCTGGTGATCGGCTTCATCTGCAACTACTTCGTGACCGCGGTGCATGACCGCTATCACATGAAGCTGCGCGAAGCCGAGGCGACGAGCTGAGGGCGGGAGGAGAGCATGGACGCAATGCAATCGAGCGGCGGGAACGCAGTAAAGCTCGTCCTCGCCTGGGGCTTCGTCGGCATTCCGCTCGCCTGGGGCGTGATCGAGACGGTGCTGAACGCGCTGAAGCTGTTTCAATAGCGTCGACGGCACGGCGACCGCGGCGGCCGGAAAGCCTGAAGCTTCCGGCCGCCGCGTGCTGTCTCGCCGTGGCGTTGCTGCTGCGGGCGGCGGCGGCCGGCGCCGCGACCCTTGCTGCGGAAGAGGCGGCACGCCATGTGGGCGAGACGGCGACCGTCTGCGGCACGGTCGCTTCGGCGCATTTCGCCCGACGCGCGGCGGAGCAGCCGACCTTTCTCGATCTCGATCAGCCTTACCCTCGCCAGGTCTTCACCGTCGTCATCTTCGGCGGCGACCGCGCCAAGTTCGGCGCACCGGAGACGGCGCTGCTAGGCCGGCATCTCTGCGCCACCGGCGTGATCCGCCTTTACCGCGGGCGCCCGGAGATGACCGTCACGGCACCGGCGCAGCTGCGGCAATGAGGGCGTCTCTGCCGGCTATTCGCCCGGCACCGCGGTCGGCTTCGTCGGCGAGGTGCCCGAGCGGGGGTGGGCGGATTCTTCGGCGAGCCACAGGCTGTGATGCTCCTTGGCCCAATTGACGTCGACCGAGCCGGTGCCCATCGCCTCGAACGCGCCTTCCATGCCGAGCGTGCCGATATAGATGTGCCCCAGCATGGCGGCGATGAACAGCATGGCGATGACCGCATGGACCATCTCGGCGCTCTGCATCGTGCCGATGTCCGTGCCGTAGAACGGGAAGATCAGGGCATAACCGCTCACCGCGATCGCGCCGCCGCCCAGCACCACGATCCAATAGATCATCTTCTGGCCGGCGTTGAAGCGCTCCGCCGGCGGATGGTCGTGCCCGACCATTCCGCCCCCCCGCTTCAGCCATTCGACATCGACCCGGTTCGGCAGATTGCCGCCGAGCCACATGAGGAAGATCAGGACGACGCCGATGGTGAACGGGAAGCTCAGATAGTTATGGGCGTATTTCGCCCATTGCGACCAGAGGGTGAAGCTCTCCGGACTCATCAGCGGCAGCAGCAGCACGCGGCCGAAGGTGATGTTGAGTCCGGACAGGGCGAGAATGACGAAACAGCTCGCCGTCATCCAGTGCACGAAGCGCTCGAACGCATTGAAGCGGACGATGCTGCGGCCTGCGCGCCCGCTTTCGAGGCGCACCATGCCGCGCGTCAGGTAGAAGAGGACGAGCAGCGCGAGAATGCCGAGAATGGCGATGACGCCGATCCAGCGCAGCGTCACGTTGTGGAAATGGCGCCAGTCCCGCCCCGCGGGCTGCTCCAGCGTCTGCGACTTCGTGTCGGGAATGCTGTCCCGCCCGCGAATCGTCTGCAGCTGCTGCAACAGCTTCTGCTCGCTCACCGCGTTGGCGTTGGGATCGACCGGACCTCCCTGCTGCGCCGCGGCCGGGAAAGAGCAGAAGGCGAGGACGAGGAATGCGACAAACCCCGCAAGGCTCATCAGCTTGCTTACGGACGCGATCATGCCCTTCCTCCCCGATCCCTAGAGTGCGATCGATTTGGATGGAAGCGTTTTCGCTTCCATCCAAATCGTGAATCGCACTCTAACTCTTTGATTAGAGCCGGATTCACGCTCTGCGTAGGATCGCTGCGCGATTCCATGCAGAGCGATCCGGCTCTAGGCGCGCCCGGCCGGCGGCGAGCCGGCGCCGCACCCCATGACGTCATGAGCTGATGGTCTCGCGATAGGCAGTCTGCCAGCCCCAGGCGCCGGAGCCGTAGCCGCGCTTCAGCACGCGCTCCTTGTAGATCTCGGCGATGATGTCGCCGTCGCCGGCGAGCAGCGCCTTGGTCGAGCACATCTCGGCGCACAGCGGCAGCTTGCCTTCGCCCAGGCGATCGGCGCCGTATTTCTCGTACTGGGCCGGGCTCCCGTTCGGCTCCGGACCGCCGGCGCAGTAGGTGCACTTGTCCATCTTGCCGCGGGAGCCGAAATTGCCCACCCGCGGGTATTGCGGCGCGCCGAACGGGCAGGCGTAGAAGCAGTAGCCGCAGCCGATGCAGATATCTTTGGAGTGCAGCACGACTGCATCGGCGGTGGTGTAGAAGGCGTTGACCGGGCAGACCGCCTGGCAGGGCGCATCGGTGCAATGCATGCAGGCCATCGACACCGAGCGCTCACCCGGCTTGCCCTCGTCGAGGGTGACGACCCGTCGCCGGTTGATACCCCACGGCACCTGGTTTTCATTCTTGCAAGCGGTGACGCACGCGTTGCAGTCGATGCAGCGGTCGGCGTCGCAGAGGAATTTCATCCGCGCCATCGGTTCCCTCCCTTACGCCGAAGCGATCTGGCAAAGCGTGACCTTCGGCTCCTGCATGCCGGTCGCAGGGTCATAGCCATAGGTCGTGATCGTGTTTGCGCTCTCGCCGAGAACGATGGGGTCGGCGCCCTGCGGATAATTCGCGCGCAGATCCTTGCCGGCGAACCAGCCGCCGAAATGGAAGGGCATCCAGGCGACGCCCTTGCCGACGCGCTCGGTCACCAGCGCTTTCACCTTGGCGCGTGAGCCGTTCTCGGCGCCGGTGACCCACACCCAGGCGCCGTCCGCGATGCCGCGCGCCGCCGCGTCGGCGGGATTGATCTCGACGAACATCTCCTGCCGCAGCTCGGCGAGCCATCGGTTCGACCGCGTCTCCTCGCCGCCACCTTCATACTCGACAAGCCTTCCCGAGCTCAGGATCAGCGGGAACTGCTTGACGACACCCTTGTCGACCGCGGCCTTCTGCACGGAGAAGCCGATGTTCGGCAGGCGGAACTGCTTGGCGTCGGGCAGCGTCGGGTATTTCGCGACGAGGTCGGGGCGCGGCGAATAGATCGGCTCGCGGTGCACCGGAATGGGATCGGGGAGGCCGAAGGCGTTCATGCGCGCCTTGGCGTTGCCGTAGGGGACGCAGCCATGCTTCATGGCGACGCGCTGGATGCCGCCGGAGAGATCGGTCGACCAGGAGACGGTGGCGATCTTGGCGGGGGAGCCCGCGACCTTCTCGATCACCGCCATCTCCTCGGCGGTCAAATCCTTGTCCCAGCCGAGCTTCTTCAGCACCGCCATGGTGAACTCGGGATAGCCGTCCTTGATCTCGGAACCCAGCGAATAGGAGCCGTCGGCCAGCAGGCTGACGCCGTCGCGCTCGACCCCGAAGCGAGCGCGGAACGTGCCGCCGCCGTCCATGACGTGGAGGTTCGTGTTGTAGAGCAGGGGCGTTCCGGGATGCTTCAGCTCGGGCTTGCCCCAGCACGGCCAGGGCAGGCCGTAATAGTCGCCGGCGCAAGGGCCGCTCTGCGCCCGCATGGTGACGAGGTCGAAGTCTTTCTGGTTGGCCATGTGGAGCTTCAAGCGCTCCGGCGACTGGCCGCAATAGCCGGTTGACCAGCTGCCGCGGTTCATTTCGCGGAGGATGTCCTCGGCCAGCGGCAGGTTGTTCTCGACCTTGATGTTTTTGAACAGCGGGTCGGCAAAGCCGAGCTTCTTGGCGAGGAGATAGATGATCTCGAGATCGTTCTTCGATTCGAAGATCGGCTTGACGATCTGCTCGCCCCATTGCAGCGAGCGGTTCGACGCGACGCGGGAACCCGAGGCCTCGAACTGGGTGCAGGCCGGCAGCAGATACATGTTGTCCGTGCGGCCGGCTTCGAGCGCCAGCGCCGCCCAGGTGGTCGGGTGCGGATCGGCGACCACCAGCAGGTCGAGTTTCTTCAGTCCTTTCAGCGATTCCGGAATGCGCGTGATGCTGTTGCTGGCGTGCCCTTGCACGAACATCGCCCGCACATTGTCCTTCTGCGCCACCTGGTCCTTGGGCAGCTGCACCGCATCGAACCAGCGGGTGAGCGGTATGCCGGCCGTCTCCATCAGCTTCTTGGAGTCGAAGCGGGAGACGAGATCGTCGTAATCGACCTCCCAGACGCGCGACCAGTGTCGCCACGCGCCCTCGACGAGCCCGTAGTAGAACGGCAGGGTCACGACATCGAGGCCGACATCGGTCGCGCCCTGCACATTGTCATGGCCGCGGAAGATGTTGGCGCCGGTGCCGGGCTTGCCGACATTGCCGGTGAGCAGCAGCGCAATGCAGCTCGTGCGCACATTGGCGGTGCCCACCGTATGCTGCGTCTGCCCCATGCACCAGATGAGCGTCGCCGGCTTCTCGGTCGCGAACATCTTGGCGACCCGCTTCAGCTGTTCGCCGGGGACGCCCGAGACGCGCTCGACTTCCTCGGGCGGCCACTTCGCCACTTCCTTGCGCAAATCGTCGAAGCCGTAGACGCGCTGGGCGATGAATTCCTTGTCTTCCCACCCGTTCTGGAGAATGTGCCACATCATGCCGTAGAGCACCGGAATGTCGGTGCCGGGGCGGAGGCGAACGTATTCCGTCGCATGCGCCGCCGTCCGCGTCAGGCGGGGATCGACGACGACGACGTTGGCGCGATTGAGTTCGGCGCCCTCCAGCAGGTGCTGCAGCGACACCGGATGCGCTTCGGCCGGGTTGCCGCCCCAGATGATCTGCGTCTTCGAGTTCCGGATATCGTTGTAGCTGTTGGTCATCGCGCCGTAGCCCCAGGTGTTGGCCACGCCGGTGACAGTGGTCGAATGGCAGATGCGCGCCTGGTGGTCGGTGTTGTTCGTGCCCCAGAAGGCGCCGAACTTGCGGAACAAGTAAGCGGCTTCGTTGGTGAACTTCGCCGAGCCCAGCCAATAGACCGAATCCGGGCCCGACTGGCCGCGGATCGCCGTCAGCTTGTCGCCGATCTCATTGATCGCCTGGTCCCAGGTGATGCGGGTCCACTTTCCGGCGACCAGCTTCAGCGGATATTTGAGGCGTCGCTCGCCCGAAACGAGTTCGCGCACCGCGGCGCCTTTGGCGCAATGCGAGCCGCGATTGATCGGGCTGTCGAAGCTCGGCTCCTGGCCGATCCATACGCCGTTCGCCACTTCGGCGGTGACCGTGCAGCCCACGGCGCAGTGCACGCAGATGCTCTTGCGCTTCAGCACCGTGGCGCCCGGTGGCGGCGGCGGTCCCGCCTCGGCCTTGCGAACGCCCCCGAGCGGCAGCGTGCCCAGCGCGGCGAGCCCCGTCGCGGCGATCCCTGAGCGGCGGAGGAAGCTGCGCCGGTCGAGCGCTTCTCCCGCTTGGCTCGCGAAAGCCGCAAGCGTTCCGGTGCGGCCGGGCTGTCGTTCGCTTCGCCTGATCAGCATGGGTGGCCTCCCTCAGCGCGAGCTCGGATAGCGGTTGACCCGGTAATAGGTCTTGACCTCTTCGCTCTCGCGGTACTGCGCCTTGCGCTTTTCTTCGTTGCTCACGCCCTCCGCCGCCGCTTCCTGGGCGAGCGGCGCGGCTGCGGCGGCCGCGCCGATGCCCAACGCCTGGAAGAATCGCCGACGTCCCAGGCTCGTCTTCGCTTGCGCTTTCATCGCAGCATCCTTCCCTTCTCGCGCGTCCCGTCACCCGGGCAGCGCGAAAGCCTCGGCTTCGATCCCGACAAAAAGCCGCCCGATCGCGCCGACCGGACGATAGAAATCGGCACCCTCCGCCGCCTCCAGATCGGCAAAGAAGCGGCCGATCCACGGGGCGAGGTGCCTCTCGAAAAACTGCCGCTGGCGCTCGATCGGCGCGCTGAAGGCGCCGCCGATCAACCCGGCCATGATCTCGCACAAAAGCGCCGCATGGTCCTCGGGTTCGTGCTGCCCTTCGGCGCGCTCGATGCCGAGTGCCGCCAGCTCCTCACGCAGCCGCGCCAGCGGCCGCTCGTGCAGGAAGCCGGTGAGATAATAGGAGGCGTAGGGGAGCAGCGCGCCGCGACCGACGCCGATGAAGAGGTCGAAGTATTCGCGCTCGATCTCCGCGGCACTGCCGCGCGCCGCCGCTTCTGCCAAAGCGAGATGGGCGGCGCCGAGGGGCGTTCCGTCGCCGCCGAGGCGTGGGAGCCGCCTCAGCAGCGCCGCATCCGGCGCCCGCGCCAGCAAGGCGGCGAGCAGCCCGTATTCCTGCGCCCGGGCGCGATCGAGCGCGTCGAGATCGTCGCTCTCGCCGTAAAGGTCGGGGCGCAGGATGGTGCGCCTGACGCCGGTCGCGGCCTCGACCACAAGCACCCGGGCCGCTGGAACCCGCGACCAGTTCGAGACGGATGGTTGCGAAATGCCGATCCGCCGGGCCAGCTCGGTGATGCCGCCAGCCGCGCGGATCGCTTCCTCCAGCCCAGGATCGTTCATAGCCAGCGCGAATGGCCGCGTAAGTTATAGTTAATGGTGAGCTAAGACCGAATTTGAGAAACGGTCAATAGCCTCAGGCTATGGCTCGTGCAGGCTACTCCGGCAGCGCCCCGCCGTGACGGTGGCGGCGGCGAGGGGGAGGAGGCACGGGATCGCCCTTGCCCTCGTCTTGGGCCGCGCCAGCATCTTCGCCGGCAGGGGATGGCGCCGAAAGGGAAGCCTCGGGAGAGGCAGCGGCATCGCTTTCCGTTGCGGACACGCGCTCTTCCCGCGCCGGTTCGGCGAGACCCGGCTCGGGCGCTGCGGCCTGCGCCAGCAGCCGGCGGGCATCCTCCGGTGCCAGCGCGCCGAAGCCGGGGACGCCCTCCGGCGCCGTGAAGTCCCATGAATTTTCGGAGAGGCCGATGAAGTCGCGGATCGCCGGATCGGCCGACCAGGCCTGGCGCAACGCGGCCTGCGCCAATGCCGGAGGCACATCCGGGGCCAGAAAGCGGCGGAGTTCGTCCTCCGTTCCGAGCGCGTCGAGCGGCGGCGAGCCCGGTTCCGCCGGTGCTGCTTGCGTTGGCGGTGCGACGGCGACGGGCGCTGGCGGCGGGGTTTCCGCCGGCTTCGGCGTTTCGCCGCGCGCGCCGGACGCGTCGCGCTTGCGCCGGGACCAGCGCGTGAAAAAGCTTTCGTCAGCGTCCATGTCCGTCCCCCGGCGGCGGGACCCGCCGCGCCAAGGCCTCGGGATCGGCGCGCTCGCGCTGGCGCTTCTCGAAGGCCGGGGCCGGGGGAAGTGCGGCGACGAACGCCGCAATGGCATCGCGCAGCGCCGGCGGCATCGGTACCGCTTCGACGATCGCCTGGCCGGGCTCCGTCAGGCTCTCGCCTTCGGCCGGATCGGCGGTGACGGCGGCGACGGCATAAGGCGGCTCGCCTTGGGTTGCCTCGATCGCCACCCAGAGTAGAGGCACATCCGAGGCGAGGTTCTGGCGGTAGTGGTCGGCTTCCGAGCGGTAGAGCGCGACCTCGGCGGCGCCGGCATAGAAGCTGGCGCTGTCCGCGGTGGCGGCGAGCGGTGTCCACGGCGCCGCGTCGGGCAGGCCGGCCAGCACCGCCATCGGCCGCCACACGGCGTCGATCCAGGGTGACGCCGCTTTGCGCCGCTCGACGACGACGCCGACAGGGAGGCGGAGCTGGGGCGCCGCGCCGCTCATGCGAGCGCCGCCTTCTGTCGCGTCGGCAGGCCGGTCAGCAGATTCTGCGGCTTGAGGCGCAGCTGCTTCTCGTCGGTCATGGCCAGGAAAAGATAGACCGGCTCTTCGCTCCGCACCCCCGACGCATCCGGCGGACCGAGGTGCAAGCCGAACAGCGCAAGGATGCGGCCTCGCGTCCTGTCGTCGAGATCCTCGCCGCGCCACAGCGCATCGCCGATCGCCGTGCCTTCGGCATCGAGCCCGACATACCAGCTCAGCGTCACCTCGCGCCGGTCGCCCAGCGCTTCGACCCGGGCGTCGATGGCCAGCATGTGCCCCACCCAGCGCTCGATCGCGCTGGCGAGCGCCGCCGCGCCGCGCCGGCCGGCGGTGAGATCGAGCGCCATGTCGAACCGGTCGCTGCGCTCCCAATAGAGCGCCGCGTTGTCCTCGGTCATGACGTCGATCGCCGCGCCGGGCGGAAGGCCGAACATCGAGACCAGGGGCGAGACCGGCATCGCGCCGCCGCCGCCCAGCCTCTCCTCGTCGACGGCAATGAGCGCGCCGTCGTGCAGCATGAGGCGCTGCGGGCGAAAGAAGAGCTCGGCGGCGCGGAGCACGAAGGGGTCGCTGCCGCCGTCGAGCGCGTTCCGCAGGATCACATGGACGAGCTGGTCGAGGAACAGCGGCGGCGTCGTTCCGACGCCCTGGCGCATGAGGTCGAGATAGGCCGCTTCGAGCGTCGCATGGCGCAGCAGGTGGTCGCGAAACTCGGCCATGACCTGCCAGTTCTCGCGTGCATCGGCATCGGCAATCGCGGCGATCTCCGCTTTTGCCACCGGTCGGCGCGGCTCGGCGAGCAGCGCCGCGTGCAGCCGGCGTTCGGCGGCGCAGGCGTCTGGCGGCGGCTTGAGCTCCGGCCGAGCGAGGTAAGCCTTCAGGAACGCATCCGTCACCGCCAGCCCGCCGCCGGCAGCGCGCTCGGTCAGATGGTGGCCGCAGGAGCGCCAGAAATCCCTCATTCGCTCGGCTTTCCCGACAGTGCCGAAAGATCGACGGTCTCCTCGGGCGCTTCCGGCGCCGCCTCGAAGGAAAAGGCACGCCACGGCGTGCGGTCGCCGCGCGGCCGCAAGCTGCGGAAGGCTTCGCGAATGGCGCCGCCCTCGTTGCGGCGATGGAGCGCGATCAGCGTGTCCGGCGGATGTTCGCAGAGCGAGGCGGCGAAATCGATCTCCTCGGTGGCGACCGTGCGCGCCGCGGCCGCATCGGGCGCGCCGCAGCGTTCGAGCAGGCAGCGCGCCAGCAGCTCGATCGCCGCCATGCGCTCCTTCTCCTCCACCTCCACCACCTGCGCCAGGGTCGACCAGCCCAGCGAGGGAAAGCCCAGGAAACCGCTGCGAAAGGCGGCGAGCTCCTTGCCGTGGAGATCGGCCGGCTCGCCATCGGCGAAGAGAAAGCCGGCGGAGACGGCCCATTCGCCGGGCGGCGCCGCGGCGGGGAAGATGAACTGGTCCGACGGGTCGAGACGGATGGTGCGCAGCAATTTCATCGCCGCGGCTCCCCGCTGCCGGGATCGAGCCAGGACGGCGCGGCGAGCGCCGGCTCGAGGCGAAGCTCTCTCACCGCCGCGCCGCGGCGAAGCGCGAGGTCGCCATTCTCGGCGATGGCAGCGATGGCGCCGCTCGCTTCGTGCAGCTTCGCGAGATAGGCGCGCGCGATGCCGTCGAAGCCGGCCTCGCGCCACTGCTCGGTCGCCGCCAGAAAGTGGCGGGCGAAGCCTTCGACCACCTGCTCGGGGCTGACATCGCCGAACCCCTCTTCGTCGAGCGCGGTCGCGGCAGGGTGACGGCCCGGCTCGGTCCCGTCCGCCATACGCGCGCGGATCATGCCGGCGAACACCAGCCAATCCGGCACGGCCTGCGCCGAGGTGCCCTCCGGCCAGCCGAGCCGGCCGCCGCCGATGAGGCCGCCATCGACCGAAACCGCATCGGGCCAGTCGAAAGCGATCGGCTTCTCCGGCGGCGCCAGCGCCGCGAGCGTATCGCCGAGCGCGGTCAGGCCGGCATAGAGGGTGCGGCGCGCCCTCGCCAGCGGCTCGTCGGGCTCGAGCACGACGGCGAATTCGGCGAGGTCGAAGCGGCCGACATGCACCAGCGTGCCCGCGCCGAGCTCGGCGGCGTGGGCGCAGGCATAGAGGAAGGCATCGCCAGCCTCGCGCAGCGCCAGCGGCCGGAACGGCGGCGGCAGGTCGAGGGCGTGGTCTCCGGCTCTGCGCATCGGGCGCCTCTTGCCTCTGCATTTTCCGCGGCGGACACGATCTGGTAACATCATAGTCACTGCTCCCGCCGCCGTCAGTCCCGGAGCGGGAGCTTGATGGCGAGGCATGGCGATGCCGGATCGGCGCATCCTACTGGTTTGCTCCTGCGAAGAGACGATGCCGCTCGACAAGGGCGCGCTGGCGCGGGGCTGCCGCCAGGCCGAGCTGGTCGAGGGAAAGCAGTTCTGCCGCGCCGAGCTCGACCGCTTCCGCGCGCTGCTCGCCGCGGGAGACGCGATCACGGTCGGTTGCACGCAGGAAGCGCCGCTGTTCCAAGAGGTCGCGGGCGAGCGCGCCGGCCTCCTCGACTTCGTCAATCTGCGCGAAAGCGCCGGCTGGTCCGACGAAGCCGCGACGGCAGGCCCCAAGATGGCGGCGCTGGCCGCGGCGGCGGCCGAGCCGATGCCGGAGATTCCGCTCTTCCCCGTCGAGAGCGCCGGCGTCGTTCTCGTCTATGGCCGGGACGAACGGGCGATCGAGACCGCGGGTCTCCTTAGGGAGCATCTCGACGTCACCGTCATGCTGACGCGGCCCGGCGATGTGACGCCGCCGCGCCGCAGCGAGTTTCCGGTCGTGCAGGGAACGATCCGCGGCGCCCGCGGCCATCTCGGCGGTTTCGAGCTGACCATCGACGATTATGCGGTGCCGCTGCCGTCGTCGCGCGCGCGGCTCGACTTCGGACCGCCGCGCGACGGCGCCGTGTCGCGCGCGGATATCCTGCTCGACCTCTCGGGCGGCCCGCCCTTGTTTCCCGGCGGCGAGCTGCGCGACGGCTATCTGCGCGCCGATCCCGGCGATCCCGCGGCGATGCTGCGTGCCGCCTTGCGCGCCCGCGATCTCGTCGGCAGCTTCGACCGGCCGCGCTATGTTGCGTTCAGCGCCGAGCTCTGCGCCCATTCGCGCTCGCGCATCACCGGCTGCCGCCGCTGCCTCGATCTCTGCCCCGCCGGCGCCATTGCGCCGGCCGGCGATCATGTCGCGATCGACGCCGCGATCTGCGCCGGCTGCGGGCAATGCGCCGCCGTCTGCCCGACCGGCGCTGCCGAGTATGCCGCGCCGCCGGCTGCGGCGCTGATGCGCAAGCTGCGCCGCCTGCTGCTGGCCTATCGCGAGGCCGGCGGCGTCGCGCCGATCCTGCTGATCCACGACGATGCGCAGGGCGGCCCGCTGATCGAGGCGCTCGCCCGCTTCGGCGCGGGCCTGCCGGCCAATGTCCTTCCCCTCGCGGTCAACGAGGTGACGCAGATCGGCCTCGAGGCGATCGCTGCCGCGTTCGCCTATGGCGCGGCGGCGGTGCGGCTGCTGCTCCGCGCCCGGCCGCGCCACGATATCGCGGGGCTCCGCGCTACCCTGGCGCTCGGCGAAACCATCCTCGCCGGCCTCGGCTTTGCCGGCGAGCGGCTCGCCACCATCGAGACCGACGATCCCTTCGCGCTCGGTGCGGCGCTGCGCGCGATCGGGCCGCTCGCTCCTGCCGCGGCGCCGGCGAGTTTTCTCGCCGCCGGCGGCAAGCGCGAAGCGCTGCGCTTTGCCTTGAGCGAGCTGCATCGCGTCGCCCCGGCGCCGTCGGACGTGATCGCCTTGCCGCAAGGCGCCCCGTTCGGCGCCGTCGAGATCGAGGCCGAAGGTTGCACCCTCTGCCTTTCCTGTGTTTCCGCCTGTCCCACCGGCGCTTTGTCGGACGATCCCGACCGGCCGCTCCTGCGCTTTGCCGAGGCCGCCTGCGTGCAATGCGGCCTGTGTCAGGCAACCTGCCCGGAGAAAGTCGTCCGCCTCGTGCCGCGCCTCGACTTCGGCGCCGCGCCCGGCGCCGCGCGCGTGCTGAAGGAAGAGGCGCCGTTCCCCTGCATCCGCTGCGGCAAGCCGTTCGGCGTCAAGAGCTCGGTCGAGCGCGTCATCGCCAAGCTCGAAGGCAAGCACTGGATGTTCCGCCAATCGCCGCAGCGCCTCGAGATCCTCAAGATGTGCGAGGACTGCCGCGCCATCGCCGCCGGCGAAGCGGGCTTCGATCCCTATGGCCTGCCGGAGCGGCCGAAGCCGCGCACCACCGATGATTACTTGCGCGAGCGCGACAAGACGCGGTGATCACCGGGTGGCGCGTTCGAGGAACTTGACCAGCGCTTCGCGATCCTCGGCGCGGCCGATGCGCTGCTCCGGCATCTTGGTGCCGGGCGTGTAGCGGCTGGGTCCGATCTCGAACAGCTTGTCGAGCGTCTGCGGCGTCCAGACGATGTCGAGCCGCTTCAGCGCCGGCGAGAAGCGGTAGCCCGGCAGTGTCGCGATGCGCCGCCCGAAGATGCCGTGGAGGCTCGGGCCGGCGTGGTTGGCATCGTCGGCCTTGAGGCTGTGGCAGGCGACGCAGGCGCGGAACACCTGGGCGCCGGGATCGCCGGCATAGGCGGCCAGCGGGTCCTGCGCGCTGCCGCTCGCCGCGGCGCCGATCGGCGCCCCGGTGGCGGTGTCCCAGCGGCGGATCAGGCGGTCGCCGCCGCCGGAGAGCAGCGTCCGGCCGTTCGGCAGGAACGCGACCGCCCAGACCGGCGCCTGCGCCG
>DASQSR010000459.1:0-4998 GCA_035642295.1 Allostellaceae bacterium
GCTGGCGCCGTTGGGCGTCCGCGACATCGCGATGCCGGCAACCCCCGAGCGCATCTGGCAAGCGATCCGCGCGGCAAGGGCGGGGTGAGCGCCGCGAGCGCGCAGCGCTCGTCGTCGGCGGCGTCAGCGGTTGCGTAGCAACCGCGGGAGCCGCTCGGCGCGGACTAGCTTTGACCGCCTAACGCTAGCACCAAAGCTAGTCCGAACGGCGCGGCTCCCGCGATTGCTGCGCAATCGCTGCCGCCGCCACGGACGAACGCGCTGCGCGCGTTCGCCTAGACCTCAAGGGGGGAGGGGATTCTTTATTTCAGCTGCGCCTTAGCGCAACTCCGCCGCCGCATCGATCGCGCTGCGTGTCGGCAGGCTTGGTTGCGCGCCGGGAATGCGGCAGGCGAGGCCGGCGGCGATGCTGGCGCGTTGCAGCGCTTCAGGAAGAGCGCAGCCCTCTGCGAGGCCGGCGGCGAGCACGCCGGTGAAGCAATCGCCGGCGCCCGTGGTATCGACGGGCTCGATGGGAAGCGCCGGCACGGCGATCTCGCCGCCTTGCGGCAGAAAGGCCACGGCGCCGCGCGCGCCCCGCGTTACGACGAGGACGAGGCCGAAAGCGGCGGCGAGCGCGGCGGGAGCACGTTCGAGGCTCCGCGCTTCTGCCTCGTTGACGACGAGCAGGTCGAGCTGCCGCAGCAGCGCTTCCGCCGGCGGCTCGGCCGGCGCGAGGTTGAGGACGACGCGGCAGCCGCGCTGCTTGGCGCGCTCGGCCAAGAGAGCCACCTCTTGCGGCGGCACCTCCATCTGCAACAGCAGCGTCGTGTCCGGACTGAGCAGCCCGTCCGACACCATCTCTGCGCGCGCCAGCCGATTGGCGCCGGCGGCGACGGTGATCAGATTCTCGCCGTTCTCGGCGACGGTGATGGCGGCGCAGCCGGTCGGCCGCTCGGCGCTCTCGTGAAGCGCGAGCTCGACGCCGTCGGCGCGTAGCAGCGCGAGCGCCGCCTCGGCGAAAGCATCGCGGCCGACGGCGCCCACCAGCGTTACGCGCGCGCCGGCACGCTTCGCCGCCAGCGCCTGGTTCGCGCCCTTGCCGCCGGGCGCGAGGCGATAGCGCTCGCCGATCACCGTTTCGCCCGGCTCCGGCAGGCGCGGCGCGGCGATGATGAGATCGATGTTGATGGAGCCGAAGACGACGATCACGTCAGGCCAGCGGCCGCGCCGCGCGCAGGCGCTGCGCATAGACGTTGATGACGAGCGCCGCGAACAGGATGAGGCCGCGGATGAGGATCTTGAGGAAACTGTCGATGTTGATGTGGTCGAGCCCGTTGTTGAGCACGCCGAGGACGAAGAGCCCGATGATGGTGTTGGGGATGCCGCCCTGGCCGCCGAACAGGCTGGTGCCGCCGACCACCACCGCCGAGATCGAGTCGAGGAGATAGTTGTCGAACTCCTCCTGTTGCGCACTGCCGAAATAGGCGACGCCGAGCATGCCGGCGACACCCGAGCAAACCGCCGAGATGACCATGACCGCGGCGATGATGAGACGCACATTGACGCCGGAATATTCGGCGGCTTCGCGGTTGCCGCCCACCATGTAGACATAGCGGCCGAAGCGGGTGTAGCCGAGCACGAAATGGCCGGCGGCGAGGAAAAGTGCGGCGATTACCACGATCCACGGGACCGGCCCGATCGCGCCCGTGCCAAGGGTCTGGATCAGCGGCGGCACGCTGTAGGCGATTTGGCCGCGCACCAGGAGCGCCGAAACGCCGGCGCAGATCTCGAGCATGGCAAGCGTCATGATGAAAGAGGGAATGCCGATGGTGACGATGCCGAGCGCATTGACGAGGCCGAGCAGGAAAGCGGCCGCCAGCGCCAGCCCGATAGCGACGGCGCCGGGAAGCGGGAGGTTCGCGATGTTGACGGTCGCGTCCTGAAGCGTGAAGAAGGCGACGATGATGCCGGTGGCGTTCGCCACGTTCGCGACGCTGAGATCGATCTCGGCGCAGAGGATCACGAAGGTGAGCCCTGCCGCCATGATCCCGGTGACCGATATCTGCGTCAGGATGTTGGCGAGATTGCCGAAGCTCACGAAGGAGGGGCTGGCCACGCCGAAGAAGACCACGAGAAACAGCAGCGTGACGAAAGGCGCGAGGTTGCCGGTCTGGCCGCTGAGCCGCTGCGCGAGACGCCGCCCGCGCCCCTGCGTGGCGGCGCCGCCCGCCGGTCGCACCACGGGATCGTCGGCGCCGCTCATGCCGCTGCCAGCAAGCGATCCTTGCTGACGCTCTCATTGGCGAACTCGCGCACGATCTCGCCTTTCTTCATCACCAGGATGCGGTCGGCCATCGACAGCACCGTCTCCGGTTCGGTGGAGACGACGATGATCGCGATGCCCTGCTCGCGCAGCCCGCGGACGATCTTCACCACGTCGTCCTTGGCACCGACATCCATGCCGCGCGTCGGTTCGCTCAGCACCAGCACCTTGGGCGGATAGGTCAGCCACTTCGCCAGCGCCACCTTCTGCTGATTGCCGCCGGAGAGCGTGCCGAGCGGCCGATCGGGCAAGGGCGGGCGGATGCGGAGCCGCTCGATGTGGCGGCGCGCAATGCCGCGCTCTTGTGCCGGCTTCAGCAGCACGGCGGCGAGCCGGCCGAGAATGCTGATCGAGACGTTCTTGTAGACCGGCTCCTGGCCGAAGAGCATGCTGCGGCGGCTCTCCGGGACGAAGGCGAGCCCGGCGCGGCTCGCCTCGGCGGTGTTTCTGAGCCGAAGCGGCTTGCCCTCGAGCCTAAGGCTGCCGCTCTCCGCCGGCAATTTGCCGAAGAGCGTCCGCGCCAGCTCGACTTGCCCGCAGCCCATGAAGCCGTAGATGCCGAGCACTTCGCCCGCGCGGACCTCGAGGTTGATGCTGCGATAGGCACGTCCCAGGGAGAGATCGACCGCCTCGAGCACCGCCGGGGTCGCCCGGCTTTCGAGGCGGATTTCCCCGGTATAGCTCTCCTCAAGCTGGCCATGGCTGCGGCCGATCATCCGCTCGATGATGCCGCGCTTGTCGAGGCTGGCGGCGGAAGCGGTCTCGACCTTGCGGCCGTTGCGCAGCACCGTGACGGTATCGGCGATCCGCAGCACGTCGTCGATGAAATGCGAGATGAAGACGATGCTTTTGCCGGATTGCTTGAGCCGGCGCAGCACGGCGAAGAGGCGTTCCACCTCGGGCGGCGAAAGCGCCGAGGTCGGCTCGTCGAGGACAATGATGCGCGCGCCTGAAAACAGCACACGCGCCAGCTCCACCAGCTGTTGCAGCCCGATCGAGAGCGAGCCCATCGGCGCGCGCGGATCGACCATGATGCCGAGACCATGGAGATGGTCGCTTGCCTCGTGCGCCATGCGACGCCAATCGACGAGACCGAGTCGGCCCACCGGCTGCGCGCCGAGGAACACGTTCTCCGCGACGCTGAGCGCCGGAACGACGCTCAGCTCCTGATGGACCATGCCGATCCCCGCCGCCCGCGCGTCGCGCGCCGAGCGGAACCGCGTCTCGGCGCCGTCGAGGCGCAGCGTGCCGGCATATTCGGCGTGCAGCCCGGCGAGGATCTTCATCAGCGTACTCTTGCCGGCGCCGTTCTCGCCGACGAGCCCGTGGATCTCGCCGTCGCGGAGCGTGAAATCGACGCCCTGCAGCGCATCGACGCCGCCGAAGGACTTGGTTATGCCGAGGAGTTCGAGCATCGCGGATGTGACACGAGATGACTAGATGAGGTAATGAGTCTCCATCCACATCATGCCGGGTGCGTTCTCCTTGGTCACCACCGGGCCGTCGGCGACGATGTTCTTCGGAATGCCGCCGGGGCCGGTCTTCTCGCCCGCGGTCACGGCGGCGACGCCGGCGATGATCGCGCCGCCATGGATGCGGCAGGAGGGATTGCGGACAGTGGCGTGCATCCGCCCGTCGATGACCGCTTCCAGCGCCGGCGGCATCGCATCGACGCCGCCGATCAAGATCTTGGTGCGGTCATGCTGCTTCATGACGTTGTAGGCGGCGAGCGCCATGTCGTCATTGTGGAAGAACGCCGCGTCGATCTGCGGATATTTCGTCAGCAGCGTCTCCCAGATGCGCGCCGTCTTCGCCACGTCCCAATCCGCCGGCGTCGTGTCGAGCACATGGATGTCGGGATATTTCTTCACCACCGATTCGAAGCCGCGGGCGCGGCCTTGCGCGCCGGTATGACCGAGCGCGCCCTGCGTCATGACGATGTTGCCCTTGCCGCCGATGGCGTTGACCAAAGCTTGCGTCACCGCCGCGCCCATGAACTCGTTGTCGGGGGCGATGAAGCTGTGCACGGCGATCTTGTCGAGCGGCGCGATGAGCGTATCCATGTCGATGACGGGAATTCCGGCATCGATCATCTTGCCGACGGGCGCGGTGAGCGTGCCGATGCCGAAGGCCTGAATGGCGACGAAATCCCATTTCTGCGACGCCATGTCGTCGATCGCTGCCCGCTGCTTCGGCGCGGCGAGCTGACCGTCGAACCACGTCACCTCGACGTTGAACAGCTTGCCCCAGTATTCCGCCGCGCGCTTGCCTTGCGCGCACCAGGTCGCCTGCAGCCCAGCATTCGAAAACGCCGCTTTGAGCGGCTTGCTCGAGCGCAGAACGTCCTCCGCCATCGCCGGCGAGACGCCTAATCCGCCCACGGCCGCCGCAGCGCCCGCCACACGTAAGAGATCGCGCCGGTCGAGTCCGTTCGCCATTGTCTCCTCCCCTCTGTGCCGCGGCGTCTGCCGCCGTCGGACTTTGCCAAATACAATCCGCCTTGCCGGAACAATTGTAAAGCGCGTGACCGTTCTCTTCGCCGCAGCTACCGTCGCCCCTCGGGCGCGCTATACTCCTGATCTCGCAAAGCGGAGGCAGTCATGCAGTTCGGCATCGGCCAACCCGTGCGTCGCAAGGAAGACCGCCGCTTCGTCACCGGCGCCGGCCGCTATCTCGACGACATCAAGCTGCCC
>DASQSR010000460.1:0-3988 GCA_035642295.1 Allostellaceae bacterium
GGCGCAGGCACGGCGTGCCGGCGGCGACCGAGACGGCCAGGTCGGGGCGAGGAAGGATTTGCAGCACTTGGGCTCGCCCCCGATGATGCCGACGGCCTCTTCGGCCCACAGGCCGTCGACCAGCCATCGCTGGTCGTCGGGGCGGTCGGCGAGGCGATGGGCCGGCGCGACGGGCAGCGGGTTCATCGGCGCCTGCCTGCCGGTAGCTTGGTCTCGGCCGGCACGGTGTAGAGGTCGAAGAACAGCGCTGCGTCGATCTGCCGGGCTTCGCGCTCGGCCGCTGCGGCGAGCAGTTCGTCGGCCATGATCATGAGGGCTCGCAGGTTGCCCCGGGCGTGGTCGGCCAGGGAGGCGATCACCTCCGGTGCCATCAGGGTCGGCGCCCCGGCTTGGACGAGGGCGTGGCGCAGGCAGGCGGCAAGGGCTTCGGGTGTGGCGCGTTCCAATGCCAGGCGGACGCGCATGCGGCTGTCGAGCGGCAGGAACTCCTCGGACCGCAGGCGCTCGACCAGGCGGCCATCGCCGGCGAGCACGACGGTCAGCAGGATGTGCGAGTCGAGGCGGGCCGAAGACAGCAGGCGCAGCTCGCAGAGGACCGCGGGCTGCATCTCCTGGGCCTCGTCGATGATCAGCACCGGCCGGCTCAACGTCCCGTCGATCTGGGCCTGCCAGCGCTGACGCAGGACTTTGGTGCCGGCCCAGCGGTTGTGCGGCTGCAGCTCGACGCCGAAGAGCTCGCCCATCTCGCGGTAGAAGTCGGCGATGGCCGCCTGGGGCCGGGTGATCATGCCGACGGCGACCTCCCTCTGGCCGGCCAGATGCTCGGCCAGGATGCGCAAGGCGGCGGACTTGCCGGTGCCCGGTGCGCCGGTGAGGAGGGCGAAGCCGCCTTCGGCGGCGAGCTGCCGGACCCGCCGGCGGAAGCTGTCGATGCGCGGGCCGACCTGGAGCGCCTCGACGGGCACGCCGGGGGCGAAGGGGTTCCACTTCAGGCCGTAGAGGGCCAGCAGCCTGCTGTTCACGGCTCTTCTCCTTCGTCCTTGACCAGATAGGCCGGCGGCAGGCCGGTAGCGGCCCGTTTCTCCAGCAAAGCGCCGAGCAGCGGGGCCATGCCGCTGGCCGGCTTGGCGGCGATGGGCGGGTCGGCGACCGGCTCCAGCGACCGGCGCAGGCCGCTGGCGTTCTTGGTCTTGTCCAGCGGGAACAGGCGGCACAGCACCGTGCCGGTCTGCTCGTCGACGAGATGCACCAGGCTCAGATCCCAGCCGGCAAAGCGCACCTCCAGACCGACCAGATGGCGGTATCGGTTCGGCACCTCGAAGCGGCGCCCCTCGATGACGATGGTGCCGTCGCTCTTGCGCAAGGTCCGGCGCTCGCTCCGGGTGAAGGCCAGCTTGAGCGCCGCGCCATCCGGGCAGGGCCGGGTGACCGCCGGGCCGGCCAGGAAGCGGGCGATGGGCGCTTCGTCGATCTCCGAGTGAACCTTGCGGTTGTACTCGTACTCGACCCAGGCCTGGGTCGCCTCGTTGAGCTGTGCCAGGGTCAGATCGCGAACGTCTTCCAGCATGGCCATCAGCCGGCCTTCGAGCGGGCCCCAGAAGGCCTCCTGCTTGGCGTTCTGGTACGGGCTGTAGGGCAGCGTCGTCTGGTGCAGAATGCCGAGCCGGGCCAGGCCTTGCGCGATCTCGGCGGCGCACATCGCAGCGCCGTTGTCGCTCATTGCGGCACGCGGCAGGCCGCGCTTCTGCATGGCTTGCGACAGGCCGTGGGCGACGTTCCCGGCGGTCTCGGCCAGATACCATTGCAGATGGCAGGCGAGCCGCGAGCGGTCGTCGAGGATGCCGAGCAGGAGCGGCGTCTTCCATTCGCCGCGCGGCGTCAGCACCTTGTGCGAGCCGTGATGGAAGTCCCAATGCCAGAGGCCGTTGACGTGCTCGGCCTCGTAGCTGCGCACCTCGCGTTCGACCAGCCGGGCTTCGGCGGCCACGGCACCAGCGGTCCGCCGCGCGGTCAGCGAGCGGCGCTTGTCCAGGCCATGGGAGCGCAGAAAGCGGCGGACCGTCGAATAGGACGGAACCGGCCCGAGCTCGGGCCGCTTCTCGGCCAGGGCCGCCAGGTTGTCGCAATGAAGTTGGGCGCTCCAGCTCTTGTGCGCGGCATACTGGGCCAGCAACGCCTGGCGCAAGCCGTCGCCCATCGCCGTCTGGCGCCCGGCGTCTTGGCGGCGCTTGCGGCGCAGCACGCCGACCGGATCCTGGCGCTCGCGCAGCGCCCGGTAATACCAGCGCTCGATGGTCGAGACGCCGAAGCGGACCGGCGCGCCGGTGGTCGGATGGCGCCACTCCCGCGCCGACAATGCTTCCAGCGCCGCGCGCAGGGTGCCCTTCTCCGGCGGCGCCGCCAGAAGCTGGCCGATCACCGAGAAGCGCAGCTGCGCCCATCGCTCATGAACCCTTGGACCATGCCCCTGCGTCATGCCGATACCTCCTTCGTGGGGGAACCGGCGGACGCTACGAACGCCAACGGCGAGCGACTACGGGCGTCTTCTGCGGGCCGATGTCGTCCGTCAGAAAGCGCGCATCATCGAAACTCCGCCGGTGATCGGGGCGAGGAAGCGCAAGAAGGCGATCAATTGTTCTTCGGCGATGCCGGCGAAGCGCTCGAGCAGCGAGGCCGGCAGGCGAAGCGGGTCGGCCGGCGGCACCAGGCCGGCCGAGGCCTGCCGCCAGAACGGGCCGGCGGCGAAGCTCGAAAGCCACCAGCCCCGCCAGCGCGCCAGCGTGCGCCGGTCGATCCCCAGCGTCGCCGACAGCCGCCGCAGCCGGGCCGCCGTAGCGCCCTGCTGCAGCGCCGAGACCAGCGTCACCACGCAAGCCAGATAGACCTTGCGGCCGAGGAAGCGCAGCGACGGCGGCGTCGCCCGCTTGCGGCACTCCCGCATCGCGCAGCAGAAGCTGAGCCGCTGGTCGTAGGCGTCATCCAGTCCAGCCGGACCGCCCCGCGGCTTGCGCCGGAACCGCGCGCCATGCAGCACGCCGCCGCACGCCCCGCATCCCCGCGCGCGGCACGCCGCCGCGAGATCCTCGTCGATCGCCAGAAGCAGCCGGTGAAGCCTGGCATCCGCCAGCAGCGCTTGGTACAAGAGAGCACCGTCCTTCCGAAGTCGAGCAATGGCCAAGATCGGGCGCAATGAGCCCTGCCCCTGCGGCAGCGGAAAGAAATACAAGCGCTGCTGCCTCGCCAAGGATGCCAAGGCCGAAATCCGGGCGCTCGCCGCCGCTGCGCCGGCCGCGCCACCCCACCATCATCTCGGCTTCTGCGACGACTGCTACGCCGCGCTCGCCGTCGCATCCAACGCCGTCCTCGATCTCATCGAGGCCGGCAAGCTCGACGATGCAGAAGCGGATGCTCATGCACTCATCGACCGCTTCCCCGACGCCCATGACGGCTTGGCCCGTCTCGGCTTGGTCCACGAACTCCGCGGCGACCATCGCCAGGCCGTCGACTGCTATCGCAAGGTCATCGCCTTCATCCGCGAGCGCCCGGACCAGTACGCTCCCGGCTCCGAGGACGGCTACCTCGACCTCATCGACCGCCTCGCGGCCGCCCCAGCCCGCTGACCCCCACCGGACCGCCGGCTTGCCCAGCCTCGCCAGGTGCTCGCCGGCGTCAAGGCATCCACTCGCTTCGCTCGCGGACCCTCCTTGACCCCGGCTCCGCTCCCGGCGCTCCCGAGTGCAGGTCGGCTCCGAGGAATGGTCCTTTCAGTCTCACCAAGGAATGCCGACAAGCCCCTCCAGTCCAGCCCTCATCAACCACGGTCCGTGAGGGACACTCAAAACGCCCCATCGCCAATCGTGCTCAGAAAGCCGGGCAAGCTCCCTCAAATTGCACGCGCGCGCTCACCGATCATCACCCAGGCGGTCGCACCCGCGACGCTGATCCATACCGACGAATACGACATCTATGCCCGACTGCCGGACTGGGG
>DASQSR010000461.1:0-4138 GCA_035642295.1 Allostellaceae bacterium
TGCTGACCGGCGCCGGCCAGAGCTTCTCCGCCGGCGGCGATCTCCACTGGATGCGGCGCATGGCCGAATACAGCGACACCGAGAATTTCGCCGACGCCATGGCGCTGGCGGAGCTGCTGCGCTGCCTCAACGAGCTGGCAAAGCCGACGGTGGCGCGCGTCAACGGCGCCGCCTATGCCGGCGGGCTCGGCCTCGTCTCATGCTGCGACATCGCCGTCGCTGCGACCGAAGCGGTCTTCTGCGTCTCCGAAGTGCGCCTCGGGCTGGTGCCGGCGACGATCAGCCCCTATGTCGTCACCGCCATCGGCGCGCGTGCGGCGCGGCGCTATTTTCTCACCGCCGAGCGTTTCTCCGCCGCCGAGGCGCAGCGCCTCGGCCTCGTCCACGAGGTGGCGCCGCTCGCCGGGCTCGACGCGGCGGCGGAGCGGATCGTCGGCGCGCTGCTCGACGGCGGTATCGGCGCGCAGGTGCGCTCGAAGCGCCTCGTCGCCGAGGTCGGGGATCGGCCCGTGACCGAAGCGCTGATGGTGCTCACCGCGCGTGCCATCGCCGATGCGCGCGCCTCGGCAGAAGCACGCGAAGGGCTTGCCGCCTTCTTCGACAAGCGCAAGCCCGGCTGGAGGCGCTGATCCCGGCCATGTTCGGCAAGGTGCTCATAGCCAACCGCGGCGAGATCGCCTGCCGCATCATGCGCACGGCGCGGCGCATGGGCATGCGCACCATCGCCGTCTATTCCGCCGCCGATGCCGGTGCGCTGCATGTGGCGGAAGCGGACGAGGCGTGGCCGATCGGCCCCGCCCCGGCGCGCGAGAGCTATCTCAGCATCGAGCGGCTGATCGAGGCGGCGCGGCGCTCGGGCGCCGAGGCGGTGCATCCCGGCTACGGCTTCCTTTCCGAGAATGCGGCGTTTGCCGAAGCCTGCGATGCGGCCGGCCTCGTTTTCATCGGCCCGCCCGCGGCGGCAATTCGCGCCATGGGCTCGAAGGCGGCGGCGAAGGCGCTCATGGAGCGCGCGGGCGTGCCGCTGGTCCCGGGCTATCACGGCGAGCAGCAGGACGAGCGGCATCTCGCCGAGGCGGCGCAGCGCCTCGGCTATCCCGTGCTGATCAAGGCGTCGGCCGGCGGCGGCGGCAAGGGCATGCGCGTCGTCGAAAGCGCCGACAAGCTCGCCGCCGCGCTCGCTTCGGCCAAGCGCGAAGCGAAATCCGCGTTCGGCGACGACCGCGTGCTGCTCGAGAAATACCTGACGCGGCCGCGCCATATCGAAATGCAGATCTTCGCCGATCGCCAGGGCAACACGCTGCACCTCTTCGAGCGCGATTGCTCGATCCAACGCCGGCATCAGAAGGTCGCCGAAGAAGCGCCGGCACCGGGCATGAGCGAAGAGCGCCGCCGCGCCATGGGCGAGGCGGCCATCGCCGCGGCGCAGGCGGTGGGTTATGTCGGCGCCGGCACGGTCGAGTTCATCGCCGAAGGCAGCGCCTTCTACTTCATGGAGATGAACACAAGGCTCCAGGTCGAGCACCCCGTCACCGAAGCCATCACCGGTCTCGATCTCGTCGAATGGCAATTCCGCGTCGCTGCCGGCGAGCCTCTGCCGTTCCGGCAGTCGGAGGTGAAGCACAGCGGCCATGCCATCGAGGTGCGGCTCTATGCCGAGGATCCCGCGCGCAACTTCCTGCCGATGACCGGAAGGCTGCTGCGCCTTGTCGTCCCTGCCGCGCCGGGGCTGCGCGTCGATACCGGCGTGCGCGAAGGCGATGCGGTCGGCGTCCACTACGACCCGATGATCGCCAAGGTGATCGCCTGGGGCGATGACCGCGACATGGCCCTCAATCGTCTCGCCGCGGGTCTCGCCAGATACCGCATCGCCGGGCTCGCCACCAACCGCGACTTCCTGCTGCGCCTTGCGCGCCACCCGGCTTTCGCCGCGGGTGCGATCGATACCGGCTTCATCGAGCGCCATCGCGCCGCGCTGATTCCGCCGCCGGCGCCGGCGCCGCGCCTGGCCTTGGCGGCGGTGAGCCTGGTGCTGCTGCGCGATCAATGGGACGCGGCGGCGCGCGCGGCGGGCCGCGCCGGCGATCCGCACTCGCCGTGGCATCGCCGGGATTTCTGGCGGCTCGCCGGCGACACCTACCAGGATATCATCTGGGCCGACGGCGAGACGCAGCGGCCGGTGCGGGCGCATTACCGCGGCGCGCGCTACCGCCTCGACATCGACGGCGAGGCGAGCGAGGCCGCGGCGCGCCCCGGGGCGGACGGCGCGCTCGCCCTCGATCTCGACGGCCGGCGCAGCGAAGCGACGGTGCTGCGCCAGGGCGACGACTTCTGGGTCGTGACCGATGACGGCACCTGGCGGCTCTCCTATATCGATCCTTTGGCGCCCAAAGCGGCCGAGGCGGCGGCCGGCGGCCGGCTCACCGCACCGATGCCCGGCAAGGTGGCGCAGGTGCTGGCGATGTCCGGCAGCACGGTGAAGCGAGGCCAGCCGCTCATGGTGCTCGAGGCGATGAAGATGGAGCACACCATCGCCGCGCCGGCGGACGGCACGGTGGAGCGGGTCAACTACGCCCCGGGCGACCTGGTCGAGGAAGGCGCCGAGCTCATCGCCTTCGCCGCGGCCGAGTAGGGAGGTCGGAGGATGCAGCACCCGCGTGAGGTTCGCATGGTCGAGGTCGGCCCCCGCGACGGGCTGCAGAACGAGGCGCAGATCGTGCCGGCAGCGACCAAGGTGGCGCTGATCGAGCGGCTTGCCGCGGCGGGCCTTCCCGTGGTCGAGGCGGGCAGCTTCGTCTCGCCCAAATGGATCCCGCAAATGGCCGATACTGCCGAAGTGCTCGCGCGCATGCGGCGCCGGGAAGGCGTCAGCTATCCCGTGCTGGTGCCGAACATGAAGGGCTTCGACGCGGCGCGCGCCGCCGGGGTCGAGGAGATCGCGATTTTCGGCGCCGCCTCGGAGAAATTTTCGCAGCGCAACATCAACTGCTCGATTGCCGAGAGCCTCGAGCGCTTCGCGCCGGTGACGGCGGCGGCGCGGCAGCACGGCATGCGCGTCCGCGGCTACATCTCCTGCGTCGTCGATTGTCCCTATGAAGGGCCGATCGCGCCCGATGCCGTCGCCGACGTCGCCGCGAAGCTCGTCGCGCTCGGCTGCTACGAGATTTCGCTCGGCGATACGATCGGCACCGGAACGCCGGCACGCATTCAGGCGATGATCGAGCGCGTCGCCGCGGCCGTCCCGCGTGAGCGCCTCGCCGTCCATTTCCACGACACCTACGGGCAGGCGCTGGCCAATATCCTGGCCTCGCTGGAGCTGGGCGTCGCCACGATCGACAGCTCCGTCGCCGGCCTCGGCGGCTGCCCCTATGCCAAAGGCGCTTCGGGCAATGTCGCGAGCGAGGACGTGCTCTATCTCCTGAACGGGCTCGGCATCAGGACCGGCGTCGACCTGGCGCAGCTGGCGGCCGCTGGGCAGTTCATCTCGACAGTCCTCGGGCGCGAGCCCGCCTCCAAGGTGGCGCGCGCCCTTGCCGCCAAGGCGGCGTGAGGCGATGGCCCTTCATCTGATCAAGCTGGCGGTCGGCGTCGACGACGTGCCGCATTTGCGCAAGCTGCAGAAAGAGCGCCGGCGCGAGCGCGGGCGCTGGGTCTTCTACACCCGCCACATGCCGCGGCGCCGCGAGGAGATCCTCGACGGCGGCTCGATCTACTGGGTGGTGAAGGGCTATATCCGGGTCCGTCAGCGCATCCTGGAGTTCATCCCGGTGGTCGAGGACGATGGCGAGCGCTACACGTTGGTGCGCTACGAGCCGAAGCTGGTGGAGACGGTCTGGCAGCCCAAGCGGCCCTTCCAGGGCTGGCGCTACCTCGTGCCCAAGGATGCGCCGCCGGACCGGCCGGCAGGAGCGGGTCCCGAGGACGCCCTGCCCGAGGCGATGGCGGAGGAACTTCGTTCGCTCGGCCTCCTCTAGCCTCTAGACAATTTGGTTACGGTGGCCTATATCTACGCCTCAGCCGCTTCCGGCGGCTCTTCTGAAACGTGTCGATCGCGAACGCCGCTCAGGCGCGGTGCTTGTTTCGTCGACCGCATCAGAAGCTCCTCGACAGAGGGTGAAAGCTTGTTGACTTGCCAAGT
>DASQSR010000462.1:0-3325 GCA_035642295.1 Allostellaceae bacterium
GATCCGCTGCTGCGCCGGCTTGTCGCTCAGCACCCGCACATCCGCGACATCGTGATCGCGCTCGAGATCGCGGGCCAGCGCCTCGGCCTTCTGCCGCGCCTCTTCCGCTGTCTCGCCGCCCATCTCGGCGAGCAGCCAGCCGCAACCGCCGGGCAGCGAGTGCCGGGCCGCTTCATGGGTATGCTTCAGCTTCATATAGTCGATGAGCCGCTCGTCGATGCCTTCGAGACCGACCGGCCGATGGCTCAGCACCAACGGCACCGCATCGCCGGCCCGGAAAATGTCGGGGAAGCCCGCCGCCACCAGCACGCGCTCCGGTGGGCTCGGGACGAGGCGGAGACAGGCCTTGAGCACGGCAACGCAGGTGCCTTCGGTGCCGACGAGCGCGCGGGCGAGGTTGAAGCCCTTCTCCGGCAGCAGCTCGTCGAGATTGTAGCCGGAGACGCGGCGCGGTATCTGCGGGAAGCGCTCGCGGATGAGCTCGGCATAGCGCCAGCGCAGCGCATCGAGCCGTCGGTAGATCTCGCCGCGGCGGCCGCCTTCGGCGATGATCCGGCTCAGTTCCTCGTCACTCGTCGGGCCGACGCGGAGCCGCAGCCCGTCATAGGTGAGGATGTCCAGCTCGAGGACGTTGTCGGCGGTGCGGCCCGACATCACGGAATGGACGCCGCAGGAATTGTTGCCGATCATGCCGCCGAGCGTGTTGTGGTTGTGCGTCGAAGGATCGGGGCCGAAGGTGAGATGGTACGCCTCGGCGGCGTCTCGCAGATCGTCGAGTACGACGCCCGGCTCGATCCAGGCGAGCCGCTGCGCGGGGTCGATGGTCAGGATATGGTTGAGGTATTTGGAGTAGTCGACGATCACCGCAGTGTTGCAGCACTGGCCCGCCAGGCTCGTGCCGCCGCCGCGCGACAGGAAGGGCGCGCCATGCTCGCGGCAGAGCGCCATGGTGGCGAGGACATCCCGGACGCCGCGCGGGATGACGACACCGATCGGCACCTGTCGGTAGTTCGAGCCGTCGGCCGCATAGAGCGCTCGGTCGCCCCGGCCGAACCGCACTTCGCCGGCGATGCTACGCTTCAGCGATCGGGCGAGCGCCGCCGCCTGCGGCTCGGAGAACGGCACGTACTCGGCCGCTTCGCGCGAGCTGGCGGCGGCCTTCAGCCGCGCGCGTCCCGCCGGCCGGCGGTCGGAATACTGGATGACATCGCTGCTCATCTGCGGCCTCCTGCACCTAAACGGCAAAGCGCGCCGCGTCGGTGCGCTTGAGCTCGAGGCCGAGGCCCGGCCGGGCGAGATCGGCGCGGATCACGCCCTGCGCCAGGCGCGGCGCGCCGTCGAACAACATCTGCTCGATGCGCACATGGTCGTGGAACCATTCGACGTTCCAGAAGCGTTTGGCGGCGAGCGCGGGGTGAAGGTGGAGCGCGGGCGCGCAATGCGAGGACAGGGGCAGCGAGCGCGCATCGCAGAGCGCGTCGGCCGCGAGGAAGCCGGTGATTCCGAGACAGCGCGTCGCATCCGCCTGCAGGACATCGACGGCCTCGGCCTCGAGCATGCGGCGGAAATAACCGGGATCGTAGCCATATTCGCCGGCGGCGATCCGCATGCCGGGAGGCGCGCGGTCGCGCAGCAACCGGAGTCCGGCGAGATCGTCGCTCGAGACCGGCTCCTCGAACCAGCCGACGCCGAACGCGGCGAAGCGCTCGGCCATGGCAAGCGCCTCTTTCCGGTCATAGGCGCCATTGGCGTCGACGAAGAGCTGCGCCTTGCCGATGGCGTCTTGCGCCGCCGCAGCGCGCGCCGGATCGGCGGCGGGATCGCTGCCGACCTTCATCTTGACCCAGCGCGCGCCCCCTTCGACCCAATCGGCGAGCTGCTCTTGCAGGCGCCGCAGCGAATAGCTGGTGAAGCCGCCACTGCCATAGACCGGCACCACCTCGCGCGCCGCGCCGAGCAGCGTCACCAGCGGCAGCTCCAAAAGTTTCGCCTTGAGGTCCCAGAGCGCCGCGTCCAGGGCGGAGATCGCCGTGGCAGCGAGGCCGGGGCGGCCGATGTTGCGCATCGCGCGCACCATGGCCTGCCAGGCTTGCGGAACAGCAAAAGCGTCGAGCCCCAATACCGCCTCCGCCAGCTTCCCTGCGATCAGCGGCACCGCCGCCTGATGGGCATAGGTGTATCCGAGGCCGTGCTCGCCGCCGGCCTCGGCTTCGGCCACGACCAGGGTCGTCGCATTCCAGCTCAGCGTACCGTCGGCCTCGGCGGCATCGGTCGGAATCTCATAGGCGCTGGCCGTGACGGAAGCGATGCTCGGGGCCGAGTGCATGGGTCCCTATACCAGCTCGCGAACCGTATCCGACATGACGGTGAGCGCGATCTTGCCACGCTGCGGCGTGCCGCGCGCCAGCGCCTCGGCGAAATGCAGCGCTTGCTCGGGCTTGACCCGCGGCGGCATCGGCGGCTCGTTCGGGTCGACGAGCGCTTCGACCACCACCGGCCCCGCCGTCGCCAGCGCTTCTTCGAGCACGCGCCGGCACTCTTCCGGCCGCTCGATGCTCATTCCCTTGGCGCCGCAGGCGCGGGCGAAAGCGGCGAAATCGATCGGGTGGAGATCACAGACATATTCAGGATTGCCGAGGAAGACCATCTGCTCCCATTTGATCTGCCCGAGCGAATTGTTCTTGATGATGATGACCTTGATCGGCAGCTGGTGCTTCACCGCCGTGGCGATCTCGCCCATCAGCATGGTGAAGCCGCCATCGCCGACGAAGGCGACGACTTGGCGGTCGGGATAGGCCGCTTGCGCGCCGATGGCATAAGGCAGTCCGCAGGCCATGGTGGCGAGATTGCCGGAGAGCGAGAACATCTGCTCGCCGCGGATCGGCACGTGGCGCGCGACCCAGGTCGTGATCGTGCCGGAATCGGTGGCGATGATGGCGTCGTCCTTGAGTAGCCGCCCCAGCTCATGCGCCACAACCTGCGGCTTCATCGGCATGTCGAGGCGCGTGCCGCGCTCCTCCATCAGCTTCTGCCACTCGGCCTTGCCGCGTTGCGCCGCTTCGAGCCAGCCGCGCTCGGCATTGCGGTCGAGCAGCGGGATGAGACGGCGCAGCACGCGGATGCTGTCGCCGACGAGGCCGATCTCGACGGGATAGCGCAAGCCGATCTTCTGCGGGTCGAGCTCGATCTGCACCGCGCGCGCCTGGCCGGGCTTGGGATAGAACTCGATATAGGGAAAGCTCGAGCCGACGATGAGCAGCGTGTCGCAAGTCTCGAGCGCCGTTTGCGACGGCTCGGTGCCGAGCAGGCCGACGCCGCCGGTGGT
>DASQSR010000463.1:0-4902 GCA_035642295.1 Allostellaceae bacterium
GCGTTGGCTTCGCGGTGCTGGGCTGAGGCGCGGGCTTGGCGACGCCAAGCCGCTCGAGCAGCGCCATCGCCGCCGCCGGTGCGCGCTCCTTGGCGCCGTTGATGAAATAGACGAACCCGTCGCGCGCTCCGGCAAGCTCCAGAAGGCGCGTTGCCCAGGCATCGAGCGCTTCCGGCGCATAGCCCGTGGGCTCGTCGGTCTCGCTGCGGCGCAGCCGCGCATAGAGAAAATCCGTCGTCACTTCCGCGATCAGCGGATGGCGCTCGGAGTCGACCAGCGCGGCCGCCACGCCGAAGCGGCGCAGCAGCGCGGGAAAGCCGGGGACGGCGAAGCTCTCATGGCCGATCTCGACGACATGGCGCAACGGGCGCCCGTCGCGCTCGCGCGGCAGCAGCGCGAGGAACGCGGCGAAGTCCTCCTCCTCGAAGCGCTTTGTCGGTGGAAACTGCCAGAGGATCGGCCCGAGCTTCGGTCCGAGCTCGAGCACGCCGCTCGCGAGGAACCGCTCGATCGTCGCTCCCGCCTCGGCGAGGACGCGGCGATGGGTGGCAAAGCGCGGCGCCTTCAGCGAGAAGACGAAATCCTCCGGCGTCTCCTCGCGCCAGCGGCGAAAACTCTCCGGGCGCTGCGAGCCGTAGAACGTGCCGTTGATCTCGATCGAGGTGACGTTGCGGCTCGCATGCGCCAGCTCGCGCGCCTGGGGAAGTCCCGGCGGATAGAAGCTGCCGCGCCAGGGAGGATAGACCCAGCCGCCGATGCCGACGCGCAGGCTCATGCCGTTGTGTGCCCTCGAAGCAACGCTCGCCGCAGAATTGACATAATACCGGGAACAATCCTCCGCTACATATCGTTTGCCTCGCAACTTTCAGTTGGGAGGGTTTCGAGTCACGCGAAGAGGCGCCGGACTCTTGACGCGAGAGGCCGAGCTGGGCTGCCCCTCGTTCGGGGGAGGGATCGCTCCTTTGCGTGGCTTGAAATGCCACGCCCTTCCGGATTCTTCTCACGCCTGTCCGAATTCCGCCACGTCGGCGCTCTAGCGTTGCCAACCGCTTGCTCTTCGCCATTCCGCCGCTCCGACGGCGAAGCGAGGGCGAGCTTCCAGGGAGAACAAGCCAAATGCATCAGAGGAACATTATCGCCACATCCTTGGCGCTGTTGAGCGCAGGCGCGCTTGCCGCCTGCTCGGGCTGGTCAGGGTCGCCGCCGATGCGCGGCAATCCGGTGTTGCAGCCGTTCAACCTGCCGGCGGCGCAAAGCTCGGCGCCGGCCCCCGGCGGCACCTTCGACCAGAACCTCGCCGGCGACTATGCCGGATTCGCGACGCAGCTCGTGCAACAACAGGGCGACTATGCGGATTCCGACTATTTCGCGCGCAAGGGCTTGGCCGCCGGCCACGGGCAGACGGTGCTGCCTGAGCAGAACAGCAACTGGCTGGTGCCGCTCGAAGTGCCGCTCGACACCCGCACCGAGCTCGGCACCGGCCGCAACCGCCTGATGACGGTGCTCGACAACGGCGCGCGCGACCGCTCGCCGGAGCTCGCCGCCCGCGCTCAGGAGCGTTACGACTGCTGGGTCGAGGGTATGGAGAAGGATTGGCGCAGCGCCATCCACGGGACCTGCCATGCCGAATTCGTCGATGCCCTCAATCAGCTCGAGGGCCGGGTGCAGCCTGCGGCGGCGCCGGCCGCGCCGCCCGTGACCGCGCGGCAGTACAACGTCTATTTCGACTGGAACAAGTCGGACCTGACGTCCGACGCGCGCCAGATCATCGACAAGGTGGCGGAACAGGTGAAGAGCGACAACAGCCACGTCGCCCTCACCGGCAAGGCCGACCTCTCGGGGACGGACGCCTACAACATGACGCTGTCGCATCACCGCGCCGACGCCGTGCGCGAGGCGCTGGTGGCGGATGGCGTCCCGGCGGGCCAGATCGAGGAGCGCTGGGTCGGCATGCGCGAGCCGCCGGTTCCGACCGCCAAGGGCGTGCGTGAGCCGCGCAATCGCGTCGTGGAGGTCGCCTTCCACTGAGTTGTTTGGGAGCGGCATGGATGGCGCCGGGGCGACCCGGCGCCATTCGTGTCTAATTTATTGAATCAGAGCGATCCGGCTCTAGGGTCAGTCGCCTTCGTCCTCGCCGGCCGCGTCCCTCTCGCGAAAGAACCAGGAGAGCGGCAGGCCGAACAGCACCGTGGCGGCGGCGAGCCGCACCGGCGGGATGCGCCGCTCGCCGGTCTCATAGCGCCGCAGGGTGTCGGCGCCGATGCCGAGCGCCCGGCCCAGCGCATCACGCGTCATGCCGGCCGCCCGCCGCGCTTCCTTGAGCCGCCCGCCGATCTCTGCGGCAACCCGCTTCGCCCCGGGACCCGGCACATAGGGCGGGGGCTTTCGTGCCCGCAGGAAAAGCGGCTCGACGGCCGGAAGGCTGTAGTCCATAGCAAATCTTAGAACAAAACAGGAACTTACGCAAGGCGGCTAGAGCAAAGCCCCTGTCTAGGTGGAATTGCGCGCGCAACGGATATCCCTCTCCGCCCGCTTGCGGGGGGAGAGGGAGGGGACCCGTCGCTCGCCAGAGCGACGGGGAGGGTGAGGTGTGCTTCCGCCGCACAAGCCATTCCGCCATCGGCACCCACCTCACCCGCTCGCTTCGCTCGCGCCCAGCAACCCGGCCGACCGCTTCGGTCGGCCCCGGAGGGGGTGACCCGGCCGCGCTGTGACGCGCGGCCCCGGAGGGTTCGCCGGCGAAGCCGGCGAACGGGTCACCCGCAAAGCGATCGAACGGGTTGCTCCCCGCAAGCGGGCGGAGAGGGCTCAATCTGAGCTGCCTCGACTTAACCGGGAAATACTCAGGCCCCACCGCCGCCTTCATTCCTCTCGGCCCGTCTTCTCAACCAGCGCCAAGCTGACAGCTCTTGCGGGGCTACCCCCGCTGCCCCGCGACCGGCGCGCTGCCGAACATGCCGAGCTTGACGCTGCCCGAGAGCGCGTCGCCGTTGACGGAAGCGGAGAATTCGAGGGTCAGCGGCATCGGCTGGGTAATATCGACCTTGAAGGCGAAATGATTGCCGCTGACGCTGCCGTCATAGATGTCGATCGCGCCCGCTTCGCCCGACATCTTGCCGGTGAGCGCGCCGCCGCTCGCTTGCAGCAGCAGCGATGCCTCGCGCGTGCCGAGCGGCGTCTCCATCGCGATTTTCCAGGTACCGTCGATTGCCATGGTTCGCTCCCTTCCGCAAATGATCTCAACTCGCGCCGGCGGCACGCGCCAGCAGCCGCTCGAGGTGCACGATGGCGCGGCCGTGATGGCCTTTCATCAGCAGCCGCTCGCCTTGCCGCACTTCGACTTCGAACAGAATGCGCCTGCCATCGACCGCCACCACCCTGGCATCGGCGACGACGCGCCGGCCGGGCAGCGCCGCCGCCAGGTGATCGACCTCGATTCGCGTCCCGACGGTGACCTCGCCCGCCTCGCAATAGGGCAGGATGGCGGCATGCGCGGCGATCTCGAAATAGCCGACGAGAAAGGGCGTGCCGACGACCTCGACGCCGACATTGCCGACCGCCGCGGCGGTCTGGCTGGCATCGGGCACGAGCTCATGGCGATGGGAGAGGCCGAGCGGAACCGATTTCATCGCGGCGCAAATTAGCCCGGATTTCTCACCGGACTCAAATTCAAAACCGGTGCCGTCCCAATGAATTTTACGGCCGTCTCCGCCCAGGAGCCGCGCCTCGGTGATTGCGCTTGCGGCCCCACGCCCGCTTTCGCGGGCAAAGCGACCGTATTGAGGGACAGGGTCTCAAGATGCGGGTGTACCGGGGCGCTGTTCCTCGCGCGCGCGTCGGGCGCGGCGCCCATTTACCACCGATTAACCATATTCGCATCCAATGGGCCTTGCCGCACTTTTCGCCAGGCGCAGCACCTTCCTTTCGGTCTCCAGGCCCATTCAAGACGAGCGGAGACGCGCGATGGATTCTTTGTTGCTGATTTTTGCTTGGGGCGCCGGGCTCATGAGCCTTTTCCTGGTCGCCGACATGATTGCCGCCGATGTCGTGGCGCGGCGCGCCGAGCGCGTCGCCGAGCGCCAGGGCGAGAGGCGCCTGGAGCTGCGCCGCCACGGGCGAGAGTTCCTGTGACGGCCAGGGTCATCAGCTTCAGCGCGGCGCGCACCGCACGCATGCTGCGCGACAATGCGCCGCCTTCCTGGATCGATGCCTTCCTGCTGCAGATGACCAGCGTCGCCCGCGAGGAGCGTGACGTCGGCCGCGAAGCGTTCTGGCGCGAAGTGGCGAGCCTTCTCGATTGCGAGGTCGAGCCGGTCGCGGTGTGAACGCTGCGCCTGGGGGTAGTGATCAGTTCTCGGTTGTCAGTAATCAGTGCGCCGCGCGTGTCTCGTGCAGCGCGCTGGGGTGCCCCGCCGCTCGCTTCTCCTCAAAAGGAGAAAGGGTTGTTCGTGGGCGCTGATAGCTGTCAGCTGAAAACTGACGACTGACGACCGACGACTGTACTAATTGAACATCGCGTCGATCTGGCTCTGGCTGCTTTTTTCGCCGGTCGGCGCCGCCGCCGCCGGGGCGGGAACAGGAACAGGAACAGGAGCCGGTGCCGGTGCCACCGCCGCCGCCTCGGTCGCTTGGCCGAGCCGCTCGAACAGCGCATCGACATCCGCCTGGCTGGGGCCGCCATCGGTCGCCGGACCATGCATCAGATGCGCGTCCGGCCGGCGATCTTCCAGCTCCGGCGGCGGCGCCGCGGGCGTCACGCCCTCGACGCCCCAGATCTCGATCATCGAGTTGACGCGCTGCTCGAGGTAGCGGAGCGTGTTGACGACCTTGGTGGTGCGCTGGCCGGTGATGTCCTGGAACGAGCAGGCGGTGAGCACCTCGGTCACGTGCGCCTGGATCTCT
>DASQSR010000464.1:0-2292 GCA_035642295.1 Allostellaceae bacterium
GGAGCCGGCGATCAGCGCGCCGGCGGCGCTGGCGCAGCAGCAGGTGGAACGCGAGGCGGCGCTCGTCGAGATGCTGCGCGGGCGGCTCGAAGGGCTGGGGCCGGTGACGGAAGCGGCGCTGGCGGCGCCGTTCGCGCTGCCGCCGGGCGAGATCGCGGCGGCGCTGGCGGCGCTGCAAAGCGAAGGCTTTGCCATGCGCGGGCGCTTCTCGCCTGGCGCCGCGGTCGACGAATGGTGCGAGCGCGGGCTGCTCGCGCGCATCCACCGCTACACGGTGAAGCGGCTGCGCGCCGAGATCGAGCCGGTGGCGGCGAAGGATTTCCTCCGCTTCCTCGCGCGCTGGCAGAAGGTCGAGGCGGACACGCGGATGGAGGGGCCGGACGCGCTCGAAGCGGTGATCGCGCAGCTCGAAGGCTTCGAGGCGCCGGCCGGCGCGTGGGAGACGGAGATTCTGCCGGCGCGGCTGCCGCGCTACGAGCCGGGCTGGCTCGACGATCTCTGCCTTGCCGGGCGCGTCGCCTGGGCGCGGCTCCGGCCGCGCAACCCGCGCCCCAATGGCGGCGAGCGCGGCGCCATGCCGGTGCGGACGACGCCGATCACGCTGATCCAGCGCCGGCACCTGCCGCTCTGGGCGGTGCTGTCGCCGATGCCGGACGCGGCGCCGGCGAGTCCCGTGGCGCAAGCGGCGCTCGCCTTCATTCGCGACCATGGCGCCTCCTTCTTCGACGAGATTGCCGAAGGCAGCGGGCTGCTCAAGCCGCAGGTGGAGGAGGCGCTGGCCGAGCTGGTGGCGCTGGGCCTCGTCGCTTCCGACAGCTTCGCCGGCCTCAGGGCGCTGCTGGTGCCGGCGGAGAAGCGCCGCTCGATGCGCGAGCGGCGGCGGCGCAGTGTCGGCTTCGGCATGGAGGATGCGGGGCGCTGGGCGCTGGCGCGGCGTGCGCGGGCGGCGCCGGTCGCGGCGGAGACCGAGGCCGAGGCGGTCGAGCAGGTGGCGCGAGGGCTGCTGCGGCGCTACGGCGTCGTCTTCTGGCGCCTGCTCGAGCGCGAAGCGGATTGGCTGCCGCCCTGGCGCGACCTGCTGCGCGTCTATCGCCGGCTCGAAGCGCGCGGCGAGATCCGCGGCGGCCGGTTCGTGGCCGGTTTCGCCGGCGAGCAGTTCGCATTGCCGGATGCGGTGGGCCTGCTGCGCGACGCGCGGCGCAAGGCGGAGACCGGCGCGCTGCTGTCGCTGTCGGGCGCCGACCCGCTGAACCTCGCCGGCATCGTGACGCCGGGCGCGAGGCTCGCTGCGCTCACCGCCAACCGTCTCCTTTATCGCGACGGCATCCCGATCGCCGTGCTCGCCGGCGGCAAGGTGCAGTTCCTCGAGACGCTCGATGCCGGCAGCGAATGGGCGGCGCGCAAGGCGCTGCTGCGCGGCGCCGTGCCGCGGACGCTGGTGGGGTTGGCTTAGGGAAATGGGCGCTGGATGAGCGATGTGCGTCCTTCGACAGCCGACTCCGTTTGATCGCTTCGCGATCAAACCCTTCGGGTCCGACCGCAGAGCGGTCGGACGGGTCGGCCAGGATGAGGAGATTTTCTTTGCGCCCCCACGAATGTTCCTCATTCAGCCGAACTGAGCCATCCCCATCGGCAGAATTTGCCGACGGGGTATCATTTGCCGAGTTGACTGCGACGTTCGAGGATGGAGCGGCCGTGTGGCCCTCTGTCAGCAAACGCTGATAATGGGGCTCAGAAATAGAGCTTCAGCCGGTCGAGGCGTTCGTCTGTTTCTTCTGCTGCATCTGTTGTTTGAGGTCGTTCGCCATCTGCTGCAGGATGGCGTCGCGTTTCTGCACCGGCATGCTGTTGAGCTCCTGCTGGGTCAGGCCATGGGCGGCCAGCCACGAATCCTCCCAACGCTGCGCCGGCGTCTCTTTCACGTAGTCGAGGAACCACTGCGTCGTCGACCCGCTGCTATTGACGCTGCTCGAGCCAATTCCGCCGGCTGCGCTCGTGATCTGACCGAGGCTGCCGATGTTTCCCACGGTGCTCATCTTGGCCCTCCGCTGTTAGCCGTCTCCAACGCACGCGTTGGCCTACGCGGCCGTCATACTGGCAAGCTTCGTGCCAGGCCGGCGTAACCGCGAGGCGGCATCAGGCTTTGGGACCCGTCGCACGACGCAAAAGGCATGAGAATTCCAATTACCATCCCGCCGCCCTCGCGAAAGCGGGGGCCCAGGAGACGTGCCCCGAATGTCGCACTTGAAGCCCCTGGATGCCCGCTTTCCGAGCTTGTGAAGAAAACGCCGG
>DASQSR010000465.1:0-5020 GCA_035642295.1 Allostellaceae bacterium
ACGGCACCGGCCGCTGGCCGCGTCCCGCCGGCCGCGGCGGCTGGCAGTAGACGCAAACGACGTCATGGGCGGCGATCAGCGCCGCAAGGCTCGGCACCGCGAAATCGGGCGTTCCCATGAAGGCGAGGCGGAGGCGGGTCATGGCGTCAAGATTAGCACCAAGAGCCACCCCACCTCACCCCAGCCCTCTACGCCCCTCGGGGGCGGAGAGGGAGATGGTGAGCATGCGGGGCGCGGCGGCTCAGTCGCCGACGGGCTCGGCGATCTTCTGGCGCTTCAGCTTGGCGAGCTTGCGCAGGATGATGTTGCGCTTCAGCGCCGAGATGTGATCGACGAAGAGCACGCCCTCGAGATGGTCCATCTCGTGCTGGACGCAGGTGGCGAGGAGGCCTTCGAGCTCGACCTCGCGGAGTTCGTTCTCGTGGTCGAGATAGCGCAGGCGGATCTTCGCCGGGCGCTCGACATCGGCGTAATGCTCGGGCAGCGAGAGACAGCCCTCGTTGTAGGTCGCCATCTCCTCCGAGCGCCAGAGGATCTCGGGGTTGGCGATGCGCAGCGGCTGGCGCGGCTCGTCCTCGCGCGCGACATCGACGACCAGGACGCGCAGACCGACGCCGACCTGGGGCGCGGCCAGGCCGATTCCCGGCGCCGCGTACATGGTGTCGAGCATGTCGTCCATGAGCCGGCGCACCCCCTCATCGACCGCCTTGACGGGCTTTGCCTTGAGCTTCAGGCGCGGATCGGGGGCGGTGATGATCGACAGCAGGGCCATAGAGAAATTGGGCTCAATTTCAGGAGGAACGGGCCTTAGGTATGCAATTCGGCGCCGCCCGTCAACCCTGCGGAATTGCTTCCGTTCCGGTTTCGTCCTGGTAGGATGGCCCCCGGCGAGGAGACGCGCGATGGATGGACTCTTGGTTGCTTTGGCGCTGCTGCCGCTCCTCCTGGCGTTGGTGCTGGCGGTGCTGCTGGCGCGCTCGGCGGCGGCGCGGCTGGCCGCAGAGCGCGAGGCGGCGATGCTGCGCCAGCAGCTGGTCGACGGCGAGCGCCGCATCTCCGATTTCGAGCGGCTGCGCGCCGAGAGCCTGCAGGCGGCGCAGGCCGCGGTGCTGGCGACGGCACAGCAGCTCTCCTCGAAGTTGATCGACGACCACAAGCGCGAGAACGCCGAGGCGAAGCAGGAGGCCGAGGCGCGCGTGCGCGAGGCGAGCGCCGCCCTGGTCAAGCAGGTGGACGACATCGCCAAGGCGGTGCAGCAGCTGCAAGGCCAGGTGCAGGAGAAGGGCGCGGCGCTCGACACGCTGTGGCGGGCGCTGTCGAGCCCGGGCGGCGCCGGACAGGCGACCGAGATCGGCCTTGCCAACACGCTGCTCGCCTTCGGCCTCGAGCCGGAGCGCGACTTCGTGCTGCAGCACACCACCGAGGACGAGGAAGGACGGCGCCTCAGGCCGGACGCGGTGGTGTTCCTGCCCGGCAACAGCGTGCTGGTGATCGATTGCAAGGCGTCGAAGTTCCTCATCGACATCGCCCGCGCCGAGGGCGGCGAGGCGGAAGCCGAGGCCTATCGCAACCTGGCGCGGACGATGAACCAGCATCTGCGCGCCCTGGCCGAGAAGGACTATCGCGGCGCCATTCTCGCCGCCTGGCGGCAGGCGGGGCGCGCCGGCGAGATCGGCCGCGTGCTGTCGATCATGTATCTCGCCAACGAGGCGGCGCTCGAGCGCGTCGTCCGCGCCGACGGCGAGTTCATGCGCAAGGCACGCGAGCGCGACATCATCCCGGCGGGACCGGCGGGCCTCTATTGCGCGCTGTCGCTCGCGTCGGCCGAGATCAACCTGCTGCGCCGGGTCGAGAACCAGGACAAGATCATCGACGGGACACGGGCGCTGATCGACAGCATGACGGTGATGCTGGGCCATGCGGCGGGGCTCGGCCGCGGCATCAAGGCGGCGGCCGACAGCTTCGCCAAGCTCACCCAGTCGGTGAACCAGCGCCTGCTGCCGCGTGCGCGCAACCTCGCCAAGCTCGGCGTCCAGGCGACAAAGCCGCTGCCGGCCAACCTCCCCGCCTACAGCGTCCACACCCAGGAGAGCGAGCTGCTGATCGACGGCGAGGCCGATCTTCTCGACAGCGAGGCGCCGCTGCTGCCGCGGCTGGTGAAATAAAGTCAGCCGGCTCTCCCGGGGCAGAAAGTATATATAGATCAATTGTTTGTCTGAGCTATCTTTTTCTGCTGCCGGGTAGAATAATGGGCGGAAAGCGCCTTGGCGCGGGGGATGGACCGCGCCTCGTCACATAAGTGTCATTATCCCGATATAAAACTCTCCGCAGCCGGCGCCTAAAGTGCCGGCGCAAGCCCCCTCTTTCGCGCCGCAGCGCGCACCGAGGGACGAACTCACGGGGACAAACCAATGATGAAACGACTGGCAATCAGCGTGCTGGCGATGGCGGCGGCGGGGCTGATGGCGACCGCGTCTCAGGCCAAGGATCTGAACGGCGCGGGCGGTACCGCCATTTATCCGGTTCTCGCCAAATGGTCGGCGGATTATCAGAAGGCGACGGGGATCGCCGTCAACTACCAGGCGATCGGCTCGGGCGGCGGCATCGCCCAGATCAAGGCCAAGACCGTCGATTTCGCAAACAGCGACAAGCCGTTGAAGCCCGATGAACTGGACCAGATGCATGTCGCCCAGTTCCCGGCGGTGATCATCTCGATCACGCCGGTGGTGAACCTGCCCGGGATCAAGCCCGGCGAGATGACGCTCGACGGGCCGACGCTCGCCGACATCTATCTCGGCAAGATCAGCTCGTGGGACGATCCCGCGATCGCCAAGCTCAATCCCGGCGTCAAGCTGCCGCACACCAAGATCTCGACCGTCCACCGCTCCGACGGGTCGGGCACCACCTTCAACTTCACGAACTATCTGTCGAAGGTGAGCCCGGAATGGGACAAGCAGGTCGGCGCTGACGTCTCGGTCTCCTGGCCGAACGGCGTCGGCGGCAAGGGCAATGCCGGCGTCGCCTCCTATGTGCAGCAGATCCAGGGCGCGATCGGCTATGTCGAATACGCCTACGTCATGGAGAACCACCTCGCCTACACCAAGATGGTGAACAAGGCGGGCAAGACGCTCGAGCCGACCATGGGCGGCTTCCAGGCGGCGGCGGCCAATGCCGATTTCACCAAGGTGAAGGATTTCTACCTCATCCTCACCGACCAGCCGGGCGCCAAGAGCTGGCCGATCACGGCGGCGACCTACATGCTGATGCGCACGGACTACCCCGCGGCGCAGAACGAGCCGGTGCTGAAGTTCCTCGACTGGTGCCTGAAGCACGGGCAGGAGCAGGCCAAGGCGCTCGATTACGTGCCGATGCCGGCCCCGGTGGTGACCCAGATCGAAGCCTTCTGGCACGCCACCTTCAAGACCGACGACGGCAAGCCGCTTTGGACCGCGGAGATGTCGAAGTAAGGGCTCACGCCTAGCGAAACGGCAGAGGCCGGGACGACAGTCCCGGCCTCTTGCGTTTTGAACGCCTGGCGCTGCGCTACAGCGGGCGGCGGGCGGCGAGAGCGGCGGCGAGCGTGCCTTCGTCGAGATAGTCGAGCTCGCCGCCGACCGGCACGCCATGGGCGAGGCGCGAGAGGGCGACGCCGCTGCCGGCCAGGCGGTCGATGATGTAATGCGCCGTCGTCTGCCCCTCGACCGTGGCGTTCATGGCGAGAATGACTTCGCGCACGCCGCCCGCGGCACAGCGCCCGATCAGCGCGTCGATGTGCAGATCCTCGGGGCCGACGCCGTCGAGCGCCGAGAGCGTGCCGCCGAGCACGTGATAGCGGCCGGCATAGGCGCCGGTGCGCTCGATCGCCCAGAGATCGGCGACGTCCTCGACGACGCAGACGAGACCGGCATCGCGCGCGGGATCGCGGCAGACCGCACAGGGATCGGCGCCGTCGAGATTGCCGCAGATACTGCACGGCCGCATCTGCCGCGCCGCCGCCGCCAGCGCCGCGGCGAGCGGCTCCATCAGGCTCTCGCGCCGCTTCAGCAGGAAGAGCGCCGCCCGACGCGCCGAACGCGGCCCCAGCCCCGGCAGCTTGGCGAGCAGCTGGATGAGAGGGTCCAAGGAAGCTGTCAGCTGTCAGCCCTCAGCTGTGAGCTCGAGGGTGCCTGGCATTGGCATGTCGTGCGTTCCCCTGCGGCCGCTTCGGCACTTCCATGTGGCTGACAGCTGATAGCTGACGGCTGACAGCTCAAAACGGCAGCTTCATTCCCGGCGGGAGCTTCAGGCCGCCGGTGAGCTTGCTCATCTCCTCGGCGACATGGCTCTCGACGCGCTGCTTGGCGTCGTTGAAGGCGGCGACGATGAGGTCCTCGAGCACCTCGACCTCGTCGGGCGCGACCAGCGACTTGTCGATCTTGATCTTGCGCACGTCGCCCTTGCCGGTGAGCGTCACCTGCACCATGCCGCCACCGGCGGCGCCGGTCATCTCCACCTGATCGAGGCGCGCCTGCATCTCGGCCATCTTGGCCTGCATCTCCTGCGCCTGCTTCATCATCTGACCGAGATTCTTCATGGGGTGTCGTCTCCTTCGCCGGACTCCTCGCCGCTTTCCGCCGGAGCGGCCTCGCCGAGCTCGCGCACCGCCTCGATGCGCGCGCCGGGAAAGGCCTCGAGCACCTTGCGCACCAGCGGATGCTGCGCCGCCTCGCTCTTGAGCGCCGCTTCGCGCGCCTCCGCCTGCTCGCGCAAGGTGGGCTCGCCCTCCGCGGCCGAGACGCTGACGATCCAGCGCATTCCCGTCCATTCCGTCAGCAGCTGCCCGAGGCGGTTGGGCAGATCGCGCGGCGCGCCGTCGGCCGGGCGGAACTCGATGCGCCCCGTCTCGAACTTCACGAGATGGAGATGGGCGTAGAGATGCCAGCGCAGCATCGCTTCGCGATGCTGGTCGAAGAGCGCGACCACCTCGGGAAAGCTCTGCGGCGCGAGCGCGGGCGCGGCGGCCACCGCCACGGCCGGCTCG
>DASQSR010000466.1:0-5274 GCA_035642295.1 Allostellaceae bacterium
CCGGCAACCATCGCTATCGCCTCCTGCTGCTGCCGTTCAGCAGCTACGGGCTCAAATGCGACCATGTGCTGGGCCAGCTGTCGCGCGCCGAGGAAATCGGCGCCGTCGCCAGCTTCAAGCGCTGGCTCGCCGGGTAGCCCGATCGCGGCGGCGCGCCGCTCAGCCGCCCTGCTCGATCTCGCGCAGTCTTTGCTGTGCCTCCTCCATCAGCCGCGTCAGCTCGCGGATGAGGCGCTCGTCGTTGACGGCTCTGAGCAGCCACCGGTATCGAACGGTCACCTCGCGGAGCCTCGTCAGCTCGTCGTCCATAACCGCCAAACGACGCCGCCAACACGGCGATTCAGTCAACACTTGAAAGTTGTGCCGCACAACCGGCCGCTTCGACCCGCGGTACGACCGGCGGACCGCGAGGCGGCGAGCAGCGGCGACGTGCTGCGCTGGCGCCTTGTGGCTGGCTCGCCAAGCCCGGATTTCTCACACCGTCGCGCGCTGCGTTGCACAGTGTTGGCGCGATGCTAGGAGCAAGGGCGCCGGCGATGTGAGCATCGTCAAGCCCGCAGCGACGCGGCAGCGCGCCAACACTGTGCAACCCGGAGGGACGGCGCTCTTTGGCGCCGCCAACCCGTTCGATCGCTCTGCGATCGAACGGGTTGGCTGTCGCCGGGACGCTTACGATGGCTCGCATCGCCGCGCGTCCCGTCTCCTACCCTGGCGCCAAAGATCGCCGTCGCAGCACGTGACGGTGTGAGAAATCCGGGCTTGCCCCGCCGGCCCGTGCTGGGCGAGCCCAAAGCCCGCGCCGCGCTTCCGAAGAGGCTTCCGCGCCGCCCGGGAAATCCCCGCGCCGCGCGGTCTCGCGGCTCGCGCCGCCATGCAAGGGGCGAATATCAGCCCGCACAATATATAGTGTTTGAGGCAATAAGGTTAATAATGAGGCACGAAAAAGGGCTAGGACTCTATGCACTTGGAGTAAGTCCGTGGATCGTTTCGGTTATTCAATAAAATACTTACAATATTTTACATTAAAGAGCTTGGCTTCGATCACGAGTTAACGTTCTGTTAATGCCAAGAACAAGCCCGAAGGAGGTTCTTGTCATGGAACTCACGATCCCCGCCTATGCCAAGACGATCAGCGACACGCTGAAGTCGCGTCATGCCGGGCACGTCACGCCGGCCCCCGCCGCCGCCCGCGGCGCACAACCGGCGCGCCGTCCACTCGGCCGCCTCTTCCGGCGCGACACGCCGAGCACCTTCCAGCGCTGCCTCGCGGTGCACATGCACTTCGCGCAGCGGGCCAGCGCGCTCGACTGATCCGGCCCGGCGGTTCCCGCCGGCATCGATGAAGGCGCCCGCGGCCACGGCCGCGGGCGTCGTCATTTTCAGGGAGCCGCTTCTGCCGCCGCCCGCGCCGTGGCAGGATCGCCTGCAACAGGCGAGGAAATCGGGCAAGGCATCATGGTTCCTGAGGAGGACGCGGCGTCGCGCACCGCCGCCGGCGGGCGGTTTTTGCTGCTGTGGTTCGCCGGCATCGATCTGCGCGTCACCATTCTTGCCGTGCCGCCGGTGCTGCCGCTCATTCACCGCGCGCTCGGCCTCGACGAGACATCGGTGGCGGCGCTCACCGGTCTGCCGGTGCTGCTCTTCGCGCTGGTCGCCGTGCCGGGCTCGCTGCTCATCGCCCGGCTCGGCGCGCGCCGCGCCGCGATCGCGGCGCTGGTCACTGTCGCCGTCGCCTCGGCGCTGCGCGGTCTTGGGCCGTCGGCGCCGATGCTCTTCGCCATGACCTTTGTCATGGGCGCCGGCGTTGCCGTCCTCCAGCCGGCGCTGCCGGCGCTGGTGAGCCGCTGGTTCCCAAGCCGCATCGGGCTCGCCACCGCGGTCTACGCCAACGGGCTGCTGGTCGGGGAGCTGCTCGCCGCGAGCCTCACCTTGCCGCTGGTCTTGCCATTGGTCGGCGGCAGCTGGGCGTGGAGCTTCGCCTTCTGGAGCCTGCCCGTGCTGGCGACGGCGCTCCTCGTCCTGCTCGGTACGCGCCACGACGCGCCCGCGGCTTCGGCGCCGCGGCTCCAATGGTGGCCGGACTGGCGCGATCCGCGGCTGTGGCAGCTCGGCTGCGTGCAGGGTGGCGGCTCGGCGCTCTATTTCGCCAGCAACGCCTTTCTTCCCGACTATCTCCACGCGACGGCGCAGGCGGCTCTGCTCGATCCCTGTCTCACCGCGCTCAACAGCGGCCAGCTGCCGGCGTCTTTCGTCATGCTGGTGCTGGCGCGGCGGCTCGCCGGCCGCAAGGCGCCGCTGATTGTCGCGGCGCTGGCGGGCCTCCTCGCGCTCGGCGGCCTCCTGACGCACATACCCTGGCTGCTCGTCGCCTGCGCCGGCATCATCGGCTTTGCCGCCGCCTTCATGCTGATCCTGACGCTGGCCCTGCCGCCGCTGCTGGCGCCGCCCGAGGATGTGCACCGGCTCTCCGCCGGCGTCCTCACCGTCAGCTACGCCCTCGCCTTCATCGTCCCCCTCCTCGGCGGCGCGGTGTGGGATGCGACCTCGCGCGCCTCCGCCGCTTTCCTGCCCGGCGCGGTCGGTGCCGGCCTGGTGCTGGTGCTCGGCGCGATGCTGAAGCCGGTGCGCCTCGCCGATTAGCGCGGGCTACGAGATGGCGTCGCCGGGCGTCACGCAATGCGCGGTGCGCGCCGGCACGTAATCGATGACGAGCTCGGCATAGTCGTCCGACGTGACGGCAAGCGTATCGGGCGCTGCTGTGCGTCTGGACTTCACCGTTTCGCGCACCTCGTGCTGCGTCGCTTTCGGCGCGTCGGCCAAGGGAACGCGCTTGGCGATGAAGAGCCGCACCTTGAGATGCGGGTGCGGCTGGTTGAGATCGATGATCGCGGAGCAGTGCTGGCCGTAGCGCTCGACGAGCTGGCGCACTGCGTCCGGCGTGCTGACGCCGGCAGCATGCGCGTCATCGAGCGTCGCTTGCGGCAGAACGAGGAGGACGCCCGCCTCGCCCAAGGTGATCGCCGGCGCGAGGTTCTGCGCGACGGCATCGTCGTCCCAGGCGCGGTCGAGCCAATTGGCATGCGCCGGTCCCGCCACCAGCATCGCCGCAGCGACGTATCTCGCGATCCCGTTCATGGCATCCTCCTCGCCGCGTTAACAAGGGACGAGCCGCGAGCGCACGGCCTTTTTCGATTTGGTGCGCGACGCGCGCCATTCTTCGCGTTCTCCGCGCTCCTCATCCGCCCGCGGGAGTAAAAGGAGATAAGGGGATGATTGGGGATGTGGCGATGTGAATTCCCCTCATCTCCTCCGATCCCCTAATCCCCTCTCTCTTGGTCAGCCCCCGCTTCTTCGGCGCTGGCCGGGAGCCGCTTTGAATTGCAACGCTCCGGCGGCAGCGGGAGAAAGGCGTCATGGCAGAACCGGCATTGGCGGGGATTCGCGTCATCGATCTCACCTCGCATCTCTCGGGCCCCTATTGCTCGATGCTGCTCGCCGATCACGGCGCCGACGTGATCAAGGTCGAGAAGCCCGGCGAAGGCGACGACGCGCGCCACATGCCGCCCTTCATCGCCGGCGAGAGCTCGCCCTTTCTGCTGTGGAACCGCAACAAGCGCAGCATCGCGCTCGACCTCAAGGAAGAGCGCGACCGTGCCGTCTGCCGCGACCTCGCGCGCAGCGCCGATGTCTTCCTCGAGAACTTCAAGCCGGGCACGGCGGCGCGGCTCGGCCTCGGTTACGACGATCTGGCGGCGCTCAACCCGCGGCTCGTCTACGCCTCGATCTCGGGCTACGGCCAGACCGGCCCTTATGCCGAGCGACCGGGCTTCGATCTCATGATGCAGGCGATGACCGGCATCATGTCGGTGAACGGGCCCGAGGACGGGCCGCCGCATCGCCTGCCGCTCGCCATCTGCGACATCGGCGCCGGCATGTTCGCCGCCTTCGGCATTCTCGCGGCGCTGCAGGCGCGCGCCCGCACCGGGCGCGGCCAGCATGTCGACACCTCGCTCTACGAAGCCGGTCTCGCCTTCGGGCTCTACGAGGCGGCGCATGTCTTCGCCACCGGCGAGCGGCCGGCGCGGCTCGGCCAGGCGCATCGCGGCGGCGCGCCCTATCAGGTGTTCCGGACGCGCGACGGGTGGGTCACGATCGGCCCCAACACGGCATCGCTCTGGCGCAAATTCTGCGCCGTGATCGGCCGCGCCGAGCTCGCCGAGGATCCGCGCTTCAAGGACAAGGCGGCGCGCGTCGCCAACCGCCCGGCGCTGGTGGCGCTGCTCGAGGCGGTGCTCATCAGGGAAAGCACGGCGCATTGGGTCGATCTCCTCAACGCCGCCGGCATTCCCGTGGGCCCGGTCAAGACCTACGACGAGGCCTTCGCGGACCCCCAGACCCTGGCGCGGGAGATGGTGACCGCGCTCGACCACCCCGTCGCCGGCCGCGTCCAGACCCTCGGCATTCCGGTCAAGCTCTCCGCCACGCCCGGCCAGCTCCGCCGCCCCGCCCCCGCCCTCGGCGAGCACACGGAGGAGATACTCGGCGAACTGCGAGAGAAGCGTTAGCGCGCGTGGTCGCCTCGGCGAAAGCGGTAGGGGGCTCCCATCTGAACTCACGGCTGTTTAGAGCCCATTGTATCTGCTTCCCCTAATTTCCCCGACTTCGGGTCCATCCGAGAATAAACCGCACCTTGATATACACCCTGCGGTCATGGTCATATCCGGCAACTTGAGCTGATCATGTTCTACACCAGACCCACCCTGTCGCCGCTCGGGATAGATCTATGTAAGATCGGCGGCGGCGGCAGCTGCCCTGCGCAATTCTATGGGCGAACCGCGGAAGGGCGCCCGACCTATATCCGCTATCGCGGCGGGCGCTTCAGCGTCTCTATCGGCGATGTCGGAGCTCCCGAGCACGAAACGCCGACCAAGCTGCTCGACGCGGTGATAGGACCCACGCTTCACGGCGACATGCTGCTGGAGCAGGCCTGCGACCTCGCGGGGCTAACCGTCCGCGGCGAGCGCCTAGTCCTGTCAGACGAGAAGCGCGAAGCCGCCGCGGAGAAGTCGAACATCTTGGATTGGTCGGGTCGGACGACCTACTGGGTGCGCGATCTTGTCATGACCGAGGACGCCGGACGGTGCTTCGTCGAGACCCTGGCGCGGAAGGTTGGTGAGCCGGTCTTTTTCGATGTGACGTGGAAAGGGGGCCGGCAGTATCGCATCCTACCCTAATACGATTCCGGGTGGATCGGTTTTGGTCCAAACCAGCAGC
>DASQSR010000467.1:0-7013 GCA_035642295.1 Allostellaceae bacterium
CCGCCGTGGCGCCGGGCTTCACCGCCACCGAGCTGCTGCTGGACGCCTTCGATGCCGAGCGCATCCGCCAGATCGAGGCCCAGATCCCGCTCAGCCGCGCGGCGCGCCCGGACGAGATCGCCGAGACCGTTCTCTTCCTGCTCTCCGACGCCGCGTCCTACATCACCGCCACGACGCTCCGCGCCGCCGGCGGGCGGTGAGGGGCGGCAAAAAAAAAGCGGCAGGAGCCGGTCTGGCTCCTGCCGCGCAGCGCGCGGGGGGCGCGCGCTTCAGTTGGCTTGGCGGCGGAGGAAGGCGGGAATGTCGAGGAGATCCTCGTCCTTCGCCGGGGTGAGGCGGTCCGCCGGGTCGAGCGGGCCGAGCCGGGGCTGCGCCATCGGCGCCACGCGCGGCTGCGGCTGCGGCTGCGGCTCAGGCTGGAGGCGCCGGCCGACGCCGGTGACGCGCTCGAAGAGGCTCTGGCCGCGGCTCTTCACCGGCCTGGGCATGGCGCGGCCGCCATTCTCCATCGCCGCCGCGGCATAGGGGTCGGGCGCGACCGCCGGCGGCGCCACCATCGCCGGCCGCACCGGCGCTTCCACCGGACGCGGGGCGATGAAGACATCCGCCTTGACCGCGGCGCTTTCGATCGCCTGGGCCTGCGCCGGCACGGCCTCGGCCGCGATCGCCACCGCCGCGGCCGCCGGAGCGGGGGCGGGCTCGGCCGCGACCGGCGCCGGCTTCACCGGGTTGCTCTCGGCGACGAGGCGGATCGTCGGCCGGGTCTGGGCGATCTGCTCGGCGTCGATGCCGGTCGCCACCACCGAGATGCGCATCCGGCCCTCGAGCTTCTCGTCGAAGGTCGAGCCGAAGATGATGTTGGCTTCGGGATCGACCTCCTCGCGGATGCGGTTCGCCGCCTCGTCGACCTCGAACAGGGTCATGTCGAGCCCGCCGGTGATGTTGATGAGCACGCCGCGCGCGCCCTTCATCGAGACGTCCTCGAGCAGCGGGTTGGAGATCGCCGCTTCCGCCGCGTCGATGGCGCGGCGGTCGCCTTCGGCCTCGCCGGTGCCCATCATCGCCTTGCCCATCTCGCTCATCACCGCACGGATATCGGCGAAGTCGAGATTGATGAGGCCCGGCATCACCATGAGGTCGGTGACCCCGCGCACGCCCGAATGCAGCACGTCGTCGGCCATCTTGAAGGCGTCGGCGAAGGTGGTGCGCTCGTTGGCGACGCGGAAGAGGTTCTGGTTCGGAATGATGATGAGCGTGTCGACGAACTTCTGCAGCTCGAGGATGCCGGCCTCGGCGAGCTTCATGCGGTGCGTGCCCTCGAACTGGAAGGGCTTGGTGATGACGCCGACGGTGAGGATGCCGGCCTCACGCGCCGCGCGGGCGATCACCGGCGCGGCGCCCGTGCCGGTGCCGCCGCCCATGCCGGCGGTGATGAACACCATGTTGGAGCCGTCGAGCGCCTCCATGATCTCCTCCAGCGTCTCCTCGGCGGCGATGCGGCCGACATCGGGGCGCGACCCCGCGCCGAGGCCGCGGGTGACGCCGGCGCCGAGCTGGATCTTGCGCTCGGCCAGCGACTGGCGCATTGCCTGCGCATCGGTGTTGCAGACGACGAACTCGCAGCCGATGAGCTTCGAGCGGATCATGTTGTTGACCGCGTTGCCGCCGGCGCCGCCGACGCCGACCACGGTGATGCGCGGCTTCAACTCGTGGTCTTCTCTGGGAATGCTCAGGTTGATCGTCATAGGTCCCTCCGACGTGTTCGGCTAAAGGTGGATGTGCCTGGTCCTCAAAAATTCTCCCGGATCCAATGGCCGAAGCGGTGCAGAACACCGCCCGGCTCCTCGGTAAGCGCGCGTCCCCGTCGCGGCGTCTCCGCGCGCTCCGACAGGGCGAAATGGACGAGGCCGGCCGAGGTGGCGAAGGCCGGGCCGGCGGTCGCTTCGGCCAGCCCTTCGAGGCGCAGCGGGCGGCCGACGCGGATCTGCTTGTCGAGGATGAGGCCGGCGAGCTCGCGCGTGCCGGGAAGCTGGGCGGCGCCGCCGGTGAGCACGACGCGGCGCCCGGCGATCTTGTCGAAGCCGCTGTGCTCGAGGCGGTCGCGCACCAGCTCGAAGGTCTCTTCGAGCCGCGGCGAGATGATGCCGACGAGCAGCGATTTCGGCACCTGGTTCGCCTGCGATTCGTCCTCTTCGCCGACCTGCGGCACGGAGATCATTTCGCGCTCGTCGGTCGACGCGGCGATCGCGCTGCCGTAGAGCGTCTTCATCCGCTCGGCATGGGCGAGCGGCGTCGACAGGCCCCGGGCGATGTCGCTGGTGACGTGTCCGCCGCCGACCGGGACGCAGTCGGTGAAGACGAGATTGCCGTCGAAGAACACGGCGATCCCCGTGGTGCCGCCGCCCATGTCGATGACGGTGACGCCGAGCTCGGTCTCGTCCTCGACGAGGGCGGCGAGGCCGGCGGCATAAGGGCTCACCACCAGCGCGCCGATCTCCAGATGGCAGCGGCCGAAGCAGGTGGCGAGGTTGCGCACCGCGCTCGACTGCGCCGTCACCAAATGCATGTTGACGCCGAGCTTCTGCCCGTACATGCCGCGGGGATCGCGGATGCCGCGGCTCTGGTCGACGGCGAAGCCGACCGGGATCGAATGGATCACCGTCCGCTCCGCCGGCTCCTTCAGCGCATGGCCATGGTCGAGCACGCGGCGCATGTCGCTGTCGGTGATCTCGCGCCCGTTGAGGGTGATGTCGCTCTTGATGAGGCGCGACGCGTTGAAGCCGCCCGAGAGGTTGACGACGACCTCGTCGAGCGTCTCGCCCGCCATCTGCTCGGCGGCGTGCGCCGCGGCCAGCACCGACTGGCTCGCCGCCTCGATGTCGATGATGACGCCGTTCTTGACGCCGCGCGACACCTGGTGGCCGATGCCGATGATCTGCGGCTCGCCGTCGCGCCGGCGCGCGATGAAGCAGCACACCTTGCTGGTGCCGATGTCGACGATGCCGATGGTCCCGCGCGGGCGCGCGGCGAGCTTCTTCATGTGGTCTTTCCCGGAGCGTGGCCCTTCTTGGGCGGGGTCTTCGGTCCTTCGCCCGGCGCGAGGCGGACGGTCAGCCGGTCGGGGAGCCGCATGTCGATGAGCTCGACCGCGCGCTCCAGAATGCCCTCGCTGCGCTCGAGCGCGGCGAGCTTGTGCCAGGCGGCGGCCGCGTCCTCTTCCGGCAGCGCGACGCTGACGCCGTTGTCGAAGTGGAGATCCCAGCGCCGGCCGCCGACGCGCACCGCGGCGGCGACGCGCGGCGCCAGCACCGGCTCGGTCGCGAGCATGTCGATGAGCGCGCCGCTGGCTTGCGGCGCATCGGACCCGACCAACACGGGAAGATTGCCGAAGCTGTCGAGCTGGTCGGTCGGCACCACCACGCCGTCGCGGTCGATCAGCACCAGCTTGCCGTCGCGCTGCCAGAAGGCGAGGGGCTGGCGCTCGACGAGGCGGATGTAGAGCCCATCGGGAAGCCGCCGCTCGACCGAGGCGGCGCGCACCCAGGCAATGGTTTCGAGCCGTTCCTTCGCCTCCACCGGGTCGACGGCGAGGATCGGCGTGCCGCGCCCGACCGCGAGCGCCGCGAGGATCGCGTGCCGGCTCACATGGTCGCGCCCTTCGACCTCGACCTCGCGCACCTTGAGGCCGATCACCGCCGTCGCCGCGAAGAAGGCGCTCTCCGCCGATTGACCAGCGGCGGCGATGGCGCCTGAGCGCGCGAGCCACCAGCCGCCGGTGACGGTGAGGACCACGGCGCCTGCGCAGGCCAGAGCGAGGCCGCGGCCGCGCAGCCGGCGCCGCGGCCGGCGCGACCTTGCGGCGCCGGGCTTCGCCCGCTTTTCGGCGCGTGCGCTCAGGAATCGCATGCGGCGTTCTCCACCATCCAGCGCACCAGCTCGGGAAAGCCGATGCCGGCATGTCGGGCGATGTCGGGAACGAGCGAGGTCGGCGTCATGCCCGGCTGGGTGTTGACCTCGAGCAGGTAGAGGCGCCCGGGCTCGCCCTGGGTGTCGTCGTAGCGCAGATCGGCGCGGCTGACGCCGCGGCAGCCCAGCGCCTGGTGCGCGCGGAGGCTGATGTCGAGCGCCTCCTCATAGGCGCGGCGATGGATCGGCGCCGGCATCAGATGCGTGCTGCCGCCCGGGGCATATTTCGCCGTGTAGTCGTAGAGCGTCGTGTTGTTCGGGCGGATCTCGAGCGCGCCCAGCGCCCGGTCGCCCATCACCGCCACGGTCAGCTCGCGGCCGGGGATGTAGCGCTCGACCAGATTCTCCTCATAGGCCCAGTGCCGCGCTTCCTCGTTCCAGGCGTTGTCGTCCGGCCGGACGATGCGGACGCCGACGCTCGAGCCTTCGGCCACCGGCTTCACCACGAAAGGCCGCGGCAGCACATCGCCCGCCGCCAGCTCCTGGCGCCGCACCACTTTGCCTTCGGCGAGCGGCAGTCCCGCGGCGGCGAAGACCGCCTTGGCGCTCGGCTTGTGCATCGCCAGCGCCGAGGCGAGGACGCCGGAATGGGTGTAGGGAATGCGCAGGAACTCGAGCACACCCTGGATGGTGCCGTCCTCGCCGCCGGTGCCGTGCAGGGCGTTGAAGGCGACATCGGGGCGCGGCGTCAGCGCCGCCAGCAGCGCGTCGAGATCGCGCGTCACGTCGATGGTGCGCGCATCATAGCCTTCGGCGACGAGCGCCGCGGCGCAGTCGCGCCCGCTCACCAGCGAGACCTCGCGCTCGGAGGACCAGCCGCCCATCAGCACGGCGACGCGGCGGCTCATGGCGCGCCTCCCGCCGGCTCGCCGATGCGCCGGATTTCCCAGCGCAGCATGATCCCGCTCGCCTCATGGACGCGGCGCCGCACTTCCTCGCCGAGGTTTTCCAGGTCGGCCGCGGTGCCATCGCCGGCGTTGATGAGGAAATTGGCGTGCTTCTCCGAGACGGCGGCGCCGCCGATGGTGAGGCCCCGGCAGCCGGCGCGGTCGATCAGCTCCCAGGCCTTGGCGCCCGGCGGGTTGGCGAAGGTCGAGCCGCCGGTGCGCGCGCGGATCGGCTGCGAGGCCTCGCGCGCCGCCTGGATTTCCGCCATGCGCCGGCCGATCTCGGTGGCATCGCCGGCTTCGCCGGCAAAGCGCGCGCCGATGAAGATCCAATCCTCCGGCACGTCGGAATGGCGATAGCTGAGCCCGAGCGCCGTCGCCGGCAGGGTGTGGCGCGTGCCTTGGCCGTCGAGCGCCACCGCCTCGACCAGCACGTCCTTGAATTCGCGGCCATAGGCGCCGGCATTCATGCGCAGCCCGCCGCCGACCGTGCCGGGAATGCCGCTCATGAACTCGAGCCCGGCGATGCCGGCGTCGCGGCAGGTGAGCGCGACATTGAGGTCGAGCGCGCCGGCGCCGGCCTCGACGCGGTTGCCCTCGGTGCGGATCTCGACGAAGCCGCGGCCGAGCCGGACGACGACGCCTTTGACGCCGCCGTCGCGCACCAGAAGGTTCGAGGCGACGCCGATCACCGTCACCGGCACGTCAACCGGCTTTGCCGCGAGGAAGGCGGCGAGATCTTCGGCATCGGCGGGGCGGAACAGGACTTCCGCCGCGCCGCCGACGCGGAACCAGGTGACGGGAGCCAGCGGCGCCTCGGCGGTGAGGCGCCCGCGCACCGGCGGCAGCCGATCGACGAGGCGGTCCGTCCTCTGCCGCGCGGCGATCATGCCGCCGCTCCCTTGGCGAAGAGCCGCTCGAGCTCTGCGGGAAGGCTCTGCGCCCAGTTGGTGATCGAGCCGGCGCCGAGGCAGATGACGAGGTCGCCGGGCTTCACCAGCGCCCGCAGCATCGGCGCCAGCTCCACCGGCGAGGGGAGGGCCTCGGCATGGCGATGGCCGCGCGCCTTGAGCCCGGCCACCAGCGTGTCCCGGCCGACGCCTTCGATCGGCGCTTCGCCGGCGGGGTAGACATCGGCGACCAGCACCGTGTCGGCGTCGTTGAAGCAGGTGCAGAACTCGGCGAAGAGGTCGCGCAGCCGCGAGAAGCGGTGCGGCTGCACCACCGCGATGACGCTGCCTTGCGTCGCGTCCCGTGCCGCGCGCAGCACCGCCGCGATCTCGACGGGATGGTGGGCGTAATCGTCGATGACGGCGACGCCGTGCGCTTCGCCGGTCTTGGTGAAGCGGCGCTTCACGCCCTTGAAGCCGGCAAACGCGGCGCGGATGACATCATCGCCGAGGCCCATCTCCTCGGCGACGGCGATGGCGGCGAGCGAGTTCTGCACATTGTGCTGCCCGAACATCGGCAGCCGGAGGCCGGCAAGGGTGCGGCTCGTCTGCTGCAGCCGGTCGGTGACGACGACGTCGTAGCGCGCGCCGCCGGGGCCGAGGTCGATGTTGACCGCGCGGATATCGGCCTGCGGGCTCATGCCGTAGGTGACGATCCGGCGCTCGGAGAGCTTCGGAATGAGGCCCTGCACCACTGGATGGTCGATGCAGAGCGTGGCGAAGCCGTAGAACGGGATGTTGCCGACGAAGCTCTCGAAGGCCTGCTGCACCGCCTCGAAACTGCCGTAGAAATCGAGATGCTCGGGATCGATGTTGGTGACCACGGCGATGGTCGCCGGCAGCTTGACGAAGGTGCCGTCGCTCTCGTCGGCCTCGACCACCATCCACTCGCCGGCGCCGAGCCGCGCATTGGTGCCATAGGCGTTGATGATGCCGCCGTTGATTACCGTCGGATCCAGCTGCGCCGCGTCCAGCAGGGCGCCGATCATCGAGGTCGTCGTCGTCTTGCCATGCGTGCCGGCGACGGCGATCGACCATTTGAGGCGCATGAGCTCGCCCAGCATCTCGGCGCGGCGCACCACCGGGAGCAGGCGCGAGCGCGCCGCCGCCACCTCGGGATTGTCCTTCTTCACCGCGGAGGAAATGATGACGACCTTGGCCGCGCCGAGATTCACCGCGTCATGGCCGATCGCCACCGCAATGCTGAGCG
>DASQSR010000468.1:0-4333 GCA_035642295.1 Allostellaceae bacterium
CGGCAGCGTTGCCATCGAATACGCGCTGATCGCGGCCTTGATCTCGGTCGCCATCGCCGGCGCGTGCCTCGCGCTCGGGCAGGATATCGCCGGCGAGCTCAGCGGCGTCGCCGCCTTGCTTAACCCGTGATCCGCGCGAAAGCGCCGAGTTCACGCCATGTTTAACATTAAGTCTAAGCGATCCTGCTTAGCATCGGTCGGGGTCGATGGTAGGAGTTGACTCGCGGCCGGCGCATGCTGCTCGGCCCTTTGGAGGAGTATCACGCATGTTCCCTACGGTGTCGAAACTTGTGCGCGATGAGAGCGGCGCGACGGCCATCGAATACGGCCTCATCGCCGCGCTGGTCGCCGTGGCCATCATTGCCGGCCTGCAAGCGCTCGCGGGTGGCCTGAATAACGTCTTCAGCGGCGTCGCTAGCCGTCTGACGAACGCTGGCTGATCACGGCTCCCGCTCGCCAGCAGTCGGGAGGCGACGAGCCTCCCGGCTGCTGAGGGCGGCGAGCGGCAGCGACACTCACTACGGCGCCGCGCCGAGCAGCGCAGGCACCGCTCCCTTTCGCTCCTCTTCCCGCTTGTGACCAGCCATACAAGGCGTGGTCGTTCCTTTCGTCTTCCACCGTGATCCCCAAGTCCCGCCGCCTGCGGGAGCGCATTCCGACGGACGGGAAGCTCATATTGGCCAAAAGTTGACGGCGACCACGAAGTGACCATAGCAGCGCAAACCGAGACGATAACGACAGCGCCGCCCATTCTCTCCGCCTGGCGGCGCCCGGTCCTGTCATGGCCTTGGGTCGTTGCCGTGCTCACCTTGCTGTGGCCGCTGTGCGCTCGGCTGGCCATCCTCAACGACCCCGACATCTATCTGCACATCCCCGCCGGTCGCTGGACCATCGCGCATCACGCTCTGCCGTTCCACGATCCTTTCTCTCATTCGATGGCCGGCGCGACCTGGGTTGTGCACGAGTGGCTGTCCGAGCTTCTCCTGGCCTTCGTCTATGATCACTTCGGTTGGCCCGCCGTGGTGCTTCTGGCGGCCCTGTGCTTCGCCGGCGCATTGGCGCTCCTTACCCGCCGCCTGCTCACGCATTTCGAGCCTTTCTCCGCACTCATTCTCGTGCTCGCGAGCGGTCTACTATTGCTGCCCCACCTCCTCGCGCGCGCACATGTTCTTGCTTTTCCGCTCCTCGTGGCATGGTCCGCGGCCCTGGTCTCCGCTCGGGACCACAACCGCGCTCCGCCGCTTTGGCTTCTGCCGGTGATGACGCTATGGGCGAATCTCCATGGCGGCTTCATGTTCGGCTTGGCGCTCGCGGGCTTTTTCGGCGCGGAAGCTGTCGTTGAAGCAGCCTCCTGGAGCGAACGCCGTGCTGCGGCCTGGCAATGGGGCCGCTTCGTCGTGCTGGCGGCCGGCGCGGCGCTCTGCACGCCGAACGGTGTCGATGGCCTGTTGCTGCCCTTCCGCATCCTTGCCATGCCTGTGCTGCAGCACACCTTCAGCGAATGGCTGAGCCCGAATTTTCAGCATTTCCAGCCGCTGGAAGTGTGGCTTCTCGGTATGCTCGGCGTCGGCTTGGCGCTCGGCCTTAGACTGCCGCTGCCGCGCCTCTTGTTGCTGTTGGGCCTGTTTCACATGGCGCTTACCCACGTGCGCCACGCCGATTTCGTTGCCCTTGTGGCGCCGCTCGCCATAGCGCCGTCGGTTGGACCGCAGCTCGCGGCGCGCATTCACGCCTCGCCGCCCTCGGCGCTCGGTCAATGGTTTCTGTGGTTGGCGAGGCCGGCCGGGAGAAGCGGGATCGTCGTCGGGTTGGCTGTCATCGTGGCGATCGGCGGCGCGTCGCTGCTTTGGCCGCTGCGGCGCCCCGATGGTCAGGACACGCCGGGAAAGGCGCTTGCCGCCGCCGAGCGCATGGGGCTGTCGGGGCACGTCTTCAACAGCGAGGACTTCGGCGGCTATCTGATCTTCAGCGGGGTGCCCACCTTCATCGATGGTCGCATCGAGATGTACGGCGATGCTTTCCTGAAACGCTACCTCGATGCCGCAGCGGGCAAGGACGCCGTCTTAACCGGCTTGCTCGACCAATACGGCATCACCTGGACCTTGCTCGAGCCTAACGATGGCGCCGTCGTGGTCCTCGACCATCTGCCGGGCTGGCGCCGCGTTTATGCCGATCGCTACGCCGTCATTCATGTGCGACAGCCAGCATCGCAGTTCAGCGGGCCTGCTACCCCGCCGCCTGCGCTGCGCTAGGCGCCAGCGCGCTCGGCGTCAGGTCCAGCACCTCGTCGTGGAAGGCGCGCAGCGTGCTGCGATGGCCGACGCTGACGATCGTCGGGTGCCACGGCGCTTCGCGCAGCAGTCGATAGAGATGCATCTCCATCGCCTCGTCGAGCGCCGACGTCGCCTCGTCGAGCACCACCACCGCCGGCTCCGCCAGGAAGACGCGCGCGAAGGCGAGCCGCTGCTGCTCGCCGACGGAGAGCCGATGCGACCACAGATCGGTGGCGTCGAGCTCCGGCGCGAGCGCGGCGAGCCCCACTTTACGCAGCACCGCCTCGAGCTGCTCGCGCGGCAGCGCCGCGCCGTCATCGGGATAGGCCAGCGCCTGGCGCAGCGTGCCGAGCGGGATGTAAGGTTTCTGCGGGACGAAGAAGCAGCGTCCCTCGCCGAGCCGCACCCGCCCGCGGCCGAACGGCCAGATGCCGGCGATGGCGCGCAGCACCGTGCTCTTGCCGACGCCGGTCGGGCCGACCAGCAGCAGCCCGCGCCCCGGCGGCACCGCGAAATTGACATTGGCGGCCAGCTTCTGGCCGTTGGGGAGGTCGAGCGCGAGGCCCTCGACCTCCATGCCCTTGCCCTGATGCGCGATGGCGAGATCGTTGGCGGCCCCGGCGCGCGTCGCGATCTCGGCCAGCGGGTGCTCGAAGCTGGCGAGCCGCTGCACCACCGATTGCCACGTAGCGATGTCGGTGTAGGAGTTGACGATGAAGGACAGCGCGCCTTGCACCTGGCCGAAGGCGTCGGCCGTCTGCTGCAGCGCGCCGAGCGCGATCTGCTTGGCGAAATAGCGCGGCGCCTGCACGATGTAGGGAAAGACCACCGAGGCTTGGCCATAGCCGAAGACGAACCAGCCGAGCAGCTTCTGCCGCTTCATGATCGCCCAGAAATTCTCGAACACATGGGCGAACCGGCCGCGGAAGATGCCGAGCTCGTGCTGCTCGCCGCCATAGAACGCGACGCTCTCGGTGTTCTCGCGCAGCCGCACCAGGCTGTAGCGGAAATCGGCTTCGAGCCGCTGCTGGCTGAAGTTGAGCCCGACCAGCGGCCGGCCGACCTTCACCGTGATGATCGTGCCGACCACCGCATAGATCAGCGCCAGCCAGACCATGAAGGCGGGGATGGTCACGCTCATGCCGGTGCCGAGCGGAATTGTCAGCGGCCCCGACAGCGACCACAGGATGAAGAGGAACGAGAACAGCGACACCACGCTGCTGAGGAGGCCGAGCGACAGGTTGAGCGTCGAATTGGTGAAGAGGTTGAGATCGTCGGCGATGCGCTGGTCCGGGTTGTCCGTCGGGCTGCCGGTGAGCTGCATCTTGTAGTAGGCGCGGTGATCGAGCCAGCGGCCGAGATAGCGGTGCGTCAGCCAGCGCCGCCAGCGGATCTGCAGCATCTGCTGCAGATAGGCCTGGTAGACGCCGTCCAGCACCCAGAGCACCGCGAGGCCGGAGAAGATCGCCAGCTGGCGCCAGAATTCGTGCGCGTTGTAGTTCTGGATCGCGTTGTAGAAGTTGTTGCGCCAGTAGTTGAAGACGACGCTGAGGCCGACCTGGGCGAGATTGAGTCCGACCACCAGCGCGAGCAGCCCCCAGGCGGCCCAGCGCTCGTCGGAGGTCCAGTAGGGCTTGGCGATCGTCCAGGAGTCGCCGAGCGAGCTGCGCATGCCTTTGCCCATCATGCCCGGGCGCCCCGCTCATGGCGGCGTGCCGCGTGCTGCTTGTCGCTCATGCCGGAAACTCCCTACAGTCGAACCATTCGGCCATGTCGGATCCTCGCGAGCTCGCCAAGGAGATGTGCCGCGGCGTCTGCCGCGCGCTCGCCCATCGCGGCTTCGCCACGCTGCCGGAGGTTGCGCTCGCCAACGGGCGGCGGGCGGATGTTCTGGCGCTGGGGCGGGACGGGGAGCTCGTCATCGTCGAGATCAAGTCGTCGGTAGCGGATTTCGCCGCCGACCGCAAATGGCCGGAATACCGCGGCTTCTGCGATCGCCTCTATTTCGCCGTGCCCGGCGGGTTTCCGCAGGAGCTTATTCCGGACAATTGCGGCCTTAT
>DASQSR010000469.1:0-7228 GCA_035642295.1 Allostellaceae bacterium
TGCCGATCAAGGACTTCATGGCCAAGCTCGCGCAAGGCGTTCCGCGCGTGCCGGGGACGGCCGTGTTCCTGACGCGGACCGAGCATGACGCGCCGCCGGTCATGGTCTGGCATTTGAAGCACAACCGCGCGATGCACGAGCGGCTCTTCGTGCTCACGGTCGAGACGGCATCGGTGCCGTGGCTCGACGACGCGACGCGTCTCACTTTTACAGAGATCGCGCCACGCTTCTGGCGCGCCAAGGCGCGCTACGGCTTCATGGAGCGGCCCGACATTCCGGCGCTGCTCCGCAACGCGCATGCCGGCGGCTGCGGCCTCGACCTCGCCGACGTCACCTATTATGTCGGCCACGAGACCGTTGTGGCGACCGAGGAGGGATCGGGACTGCCGCGCTGGGTCGAGCTGCTCTACGCCGCGATGCAGCGCAACTCCGCGCATGTCAGCGACTATTTCAAGCTGCCGCGCGACGCCGTGGTCGAGATCGGGCGCGAGATCGCGATCTGAAGACTTAAAGACGCGCCCTACCCCGCTTTGGCGCTCTCGGCCCAGCGCGGCATCAGCGTGTTGGAGGGCAGGGTCTCGTCGAGCACCTTTTTCGCCGTCTCGCCGCCGGCGGCGGGGACGAGCTTGGGATCGAGGAGGCCGATCTGCACCAGCACCGAGGCCTGATCCCAATAGATGTGCTCGTGATAGAGCTTGTCGCCGCGGAAATTGATGATCGCCACCAGCGGCACCTCGACATATTTGCCGGTCGGCTTGACGCCGGGCAGCATCCAATCGATCTCGCGGTCATGAGTGAAGCAGAAGATCATCTCGTCGACGACGCGGTCGGCTCCGATGGTGCGCGAGATCGGGATGAGCCGGGTATCCGCCGGGTTCGAGTTGACGAAATGATGCTTGTAGAAGCGGCTCAGCTGCCGCGCACCGACGCCGCCGGTCATGGTCGGGACGTGGTTGACATAGGGCTCGGCCACCATCGTCGCCATGGTGGCGTCGACATCTCGCGTCGCGAACTCGTAATAGCAATGCTGCTCCCAGAGGGCGCTGAGATTGAAGACCGGCCCCAACACCTTGCGGAAGAGCGCGATCGAGCGCGAATGCGCCATCATCGCCGCCGGCTTGTCGAAATTGGCGCCGCCCTTGCGCGCGAAGGCGTGATCGGCGCCGGGATAGACATAAGTTTCGACCTCGGGGTGGGTGGCGAATGCCTCCTCGATCGCGGCCACCACCGTGGGCGGCGTCCATTTGTCCTTCTCGGCGATGTGCAACACCATCGGGCAGGCGATCTTCGCCGCCTCGCCCAGCACCTTCTCGATACCGACGCCGTAATAGGAGACGGCGCCATCGACGCCGAGCCGCGCGGCGCTCAAATAGGCGAGGAGCCCGCCGAGGCAGAAGCCGATGGCGCCGACCTTGCCCTTCATCTCCGGCAGCGCGCGCAGCGCGGCGAGCGTGGCGCCGATATCCTCGACCGAGCGGTCGACATCGAACTTCTCGCGATAAGCGAAGGCGCGCTTGCGGTCCTCCTCGGAAAAGCCGAGCTCGATGCCGGGCTCGATGCGCCAGAACAGGTCGGGCGCCAGGACGACGTAGCCCTCTTCCGCATAGAGGTCGGCGACGCTGCGGATATAGGCGTTGACGCCGAAAATCTCCTGCAGCAGCAGGATGCCGGGGCCGCTGCCCTTCTGCGGCGTCGCGAGATAGGCCTTGAAGCTGCCGCCGTCCTTCGCCGCTATCGTGATCCAACGACCCGCCATCGCCGCCTCCCTCGTCCCGACCTCGGCAAAGGCTAGCCGGTCGCCCCGCCCTTGGGGAGATGCCCCTTAGGCGGCGACGCGCCGCTTGGGCACGAACAGCAGCACGAGCAAAGGCGGCGGCCCCAGCATCAGACCCCATAGCATCCAGGCGCGCGGCCGCCGGCCTTTGCGCCGCGCGAGGCGATAGCAGAGCCAGCCGCAGAGCAGCGACACCAGCAGCGACAGCAGCGTCGAGAGCGCGAGATCGCCGACCCCGATCGAATCGAGGAGCGCGGAAGGGTCCACCCTCTACTCCGCCGCTTGCGGCAGCGGCACCGGACGGGCCGCCGCCTCGACCTGCCGCCGATAGGCCTCGCGCCAGTCGAGACCTTCCTCGCTGAGGAAGAAGCCGCTGCGCGCGGTGAGATAGAGAGCGGGATCGTCGAGGCAAGGCGGCGGCTCGCCGGCATCGCGCCAGGCGCGCGCCGCCTGCAAGATCCGCCGGCGCGTGCGGGTGATCATGCGATCGGAGGGACCCAGATGCTCCCACTCGTGATCGACGATCGGTCCCATGCTCTCGGTGATCGCCTGATCCTGAAGGTGGATGGTGGCGATGCCGGTGAAGCTCTTGCCCGTTCGCTGCGTCGCGCGGTCGATGTGCCAGTCGTTGCCTTCATAGGCGCGCAGCCGCCAGCGGCCATGCCAGCCGCTGTCATTGGGCTCATAGTCGAGCGTCCGCGTCAGGTGCAGCGGTACGCTCCCGTCGCCGCGCGGCAGCGGCACCGAGGGCGAGGACGCCTTCCAATGGAGGTGAAGGAACATGGTGTGCTCGTCATCCATCGGGACCCAGGCGCGGGCGCCGACATGCGTCGGGAAGGCGCCGGCAGGCGTCTGCGTCCAGAACGGAAACAGGAAATTGGCGACGCGCCAGTAGGTCTTCCCGGGATCGGCGGGCCGGTAGGCGGCGTAGGTGGTGCCCCAGGGTGCGTCGGCGACGTGATACTCGGGCGCGCGCTCCATCACCGTGTAGCGCAGCGGGTCGGTGGGATCGAGATCGGCGGGAGCGATGCCGCCCATATGGAGGAAGCCGAAATGCGACGTGTCGATCTCGCCTTCGAGCGCCTGCAGCCAGTTGCAGCGGCGCTGGACGAATTGCTGCGTCATCTCCGCCGCCGGCAGCAGGGCCACCTCGATCGCCGGGAGCGGCGGCGCCGCTTCCCGGGCGCCCATATAGACCCAGACGAGGCCGTTGCGCTCCGCCGTAAGGTAGGCTTTGGCCCTGACCTTCTCCTTGAAATCCTGCGCCGCCGGGACGCTCGGCATGTCGACGCAGTTGCCGGCGACGTCGAACTTCCAGCCATGGTAGACGCAGCGCAGCCCGTTCTCCTCGTTGCGAGCGAGGAAGAGCGAGGCGCAGCGATGGGGACAGCGCTGGTCCATCACCCCTACCCGGCCGGCGCTGTCGCGGAAAGCGATGAGCTTTTCGCCGAGCAGCAGCAGCCGCATCGGCTCGCCGTCGGCGGCAAGCTCCGAGGACAGCGCCGCCGGAATCCAGTATTGCCGCATGAACTCGCCCATCAGGGTGCCCGGGCCGACCCGGGTCAGCTCTTCGCGATCGCGCGCCTTGCTCACGATCTCCTCCCGTCTTTGGCGATTTCGCATGAGGCTATGCCCGTTCGACCGCGCGGTCAAATGAACTGATCCGACGCTCGTTCGGCGCGGCCTGTTTAGGCGATCCGGTCGCTGGCGAGGCGGTCGACCCCGGCCTCCGCCATGGCGCGCATCGCCGCGTCGAGCGAACCGTCGAGATCGATGGCGCGGCAGCCATCCTCGACCAGCACCACGGAAAAGCCGCAGCGCCGCGCGTCGATGGCGGAATAATGGACGCAAAAATCGGTGGCGAGGCCGGCGAGGAAGAGGCGGGCGAAGCCGCGTTCGCGGAGGTACCCGGCGAGCCCGGTCGGCGTCGTCCGGTCGTTCTCGTAGAAGGCGGAATAGGAATCGATCTCCCGGCGGAAGCCCTTGCGCAGCACCAGCTCGGCGTGCGGCACATGGAGGCGCGGATGGAAGGCGGCGCCCGGCGTCCCGGCAACGCAGTGGTCCGGCCACAGGGTTTGAGCACCATAGGCGAGCGCGATCGTCTCGAACGGCTTGCGACCGGGATGCGCGCTGGCGAAGGAGCGGTGCCCCGGCGGATGCCAATCCTGCGTCAGCGCGACATGGGCAAAGCGATCCGCCAGCCGGTTCACGACCGGCACGACCCTATCGCCGTCCGGCACCGCGAGCGCGCCGCCCGGGCAGAAATCGTTCTGGACATCGACCACCAGGAGAAGATCGCTCGCCTCGAGAGGCATGGGCCCCTCCTTCAAGAGAAAGCTAGAGCGCGCATCGCTCGAGGGAAAGCGGCTCCGGCGGCCGGCGGCACCACGTCGGATCGATGGGATCGAGCCGTCCCCGCTTGCTTTCTCCGCGGCGGCACCGCAGCCTAGCGGGCATCGACGCGCGCGGGAGGAAGGGATGGCATCCTGGGCTTACCGGAAAGGCGTGCACGATCTCGGCACCGGCTGCTTCGCCTATCTTCAGCCCGACGGGACCTGGGGCTGGAGCAATGCCGGGCTGGTCACCGACAGCGGCGAGAGCCTGCTGGTCGACACGCTGTTCGATCTCAAATTGACGCGCGAGATGCTGGCGGCGTTCCGCGACGCGAACCCGGCGGCGCGGCAGATCGGCACGCTCGTCAACACGCATGCGAATGGCGACCACACCTTCGGCAATCAGCTCGTCGCCGGCGCCGAGATCATCGCGTCGCGTGCCTGCGCGGCGGAGATGCGCGAGCGCCCGCCCGAGCAGCTCGCGGCGATGATGCAGCATTGGCGCGCGCTCGGCCCGGGAGCGGCCTTCTTCCACGAGGTCATGGGGACGCGCTTCGATTTCCAGGGCATCGCGCTGACCCTCCCCACCCGCACCTTCGAGCGCGCGCTCGAGCTTCGCGTCGGCAACAAGGACGTGCGCCTCGTCGAGGTCGGGCCGGCCCATACCGGCGGCGACGTCGTCGTCCATGTGCCGCAGGACCGCACCGTCTTCACCGGCGACATCCTCTTCGTCAACGGCCATCCCGTGCTGTGGGCCGGCCCGGTGGGCAACTGGATCAAGGCGTGCGACCTCATTCTCGGCTGGGATGTCGAGACGGTGGTGCCGGGCCATGGGCCGATCACCGACAAGTCGGGCGTCCGCGCGATGAAGCGTTATCTCGAATACATCCGCGACGAGGCGAAACGCCGCTTCGACGCCGGCGTGCCGTATGAGGAAGCGGCACGCGACATCTCGCTCGCGCCCTTCGCCGACTGGACCGACCCCGAGCGCATCTGCGTCAACGTCCATGCGCTCTATCGCGAATTCGCCCGCGATGCGGCGCCGCCCGACGCGATGGCGCTGTTCGCCGCCATGGGCCGCTATCACCAGGAGCGCAACGCCGGCGCGCCCGCGGGAAGAGACGCATGAAGCTCATCACCTTCGAGACCGAGGGCGAGCGCCATATCGGCGCGCTGCTGCCGGGCGAGAGCGAGGCGGTCGACTTCACCGCCAGCGACGGCGCCCGCTATTTCCGCGACATGCTGGCGCTGATCGATGGCGGCGTGACGGCGCTCGACCATGCCCGGCGCCTGATGGAGCAGGCGAAGCGGCGGGTCGCGCTCGACCAGGCGCGGCTGCTCGCGCCGGTGCCGGAGCCGCGGCAGATGCGGGATTTCCTGGTGTTCGAGCAGCATATCCGCAATGCGCGGGCGATCATGCCCGTCTTCCGCGGCGGCGAGCGGCTCGACCCGGCGAAGGTCGAGGTCCCCAAGGTCTGGTACGAGCAGCCGATCTATTACAAGTGCAACCGCTTCAGCGTCATCGGCACCGGCGCCGACGTGCTGTGGCCGCGCTATAGCCAGCGGCTCGACTACGAGCTCGAGTTCGGCATTTTCCTCGGCAAGGGCGGCAAGAACATCGATCGAGCGGCAGCGCGCGACCATATCTTCGGCTTCACCATCTTCAACGATGTGAGCGCGCGGGACGCGCAGATGCGCGAGATGCAGGGCCAGCTCGGCCCGGCAAAAGGCAAGGATTTCGACACCGGCAACATTCTCGGCCCCTGGCTCGTCACCGCCGACGAGATCGCGAACCCCTATGACCTCACCATGGTGGCGCGGGTCAACGGCGAGGAATGGTCGCGCGGCAACAGCGGCAAGATGCAGCACCGGTTCGAGGACATGATCTGCCATGTCTCGCAGGACGAGACGCTCCATGCCGGCGAATTCTTCGGCTCCGGCACGGTGGGCTTCGGCTGCGGCCTCGAGCAGGGCCGGTTCCTGACGCCCGGCGACGTGGTCGAGCTCGAAGTCGAAGGCCTCGGCGTCCTCAGGAACCGGGTGGTGGCGCAAGCCTGAGCGCGGCGCCGCCCGCTCCTGCACAAGGGCGGAGAATCGCGGCACCGCGGGACGCGGCGGAGCATCCCGCGGGCCCAAGCGTTCGCCGAGCGATGCGGTCATGCACTCCCCGGGCGGCGTCGGCCGCGATCCTCATTCTCGCCTTCTGCCTCGTTGGCGGCTTGGGCGCGAGCCGTGCGGCAAGCGGCGATGTCACCCGCTTTCCGGTGTCGCTGGCGCAGGCGATCACGATCGCCGAGGCGACATCGCACGCCAATGCGGTCGAAGCGCGCCTTGCCACGCAGGGCGGGACACCCCACTACGACGTCGACACCTTTGCCAATGGCGTGTGCTGGCGCGGCAAGATCGATGCGCGGACCGGCCGGCTCGTCGGCACGCCGGAGACCGAGCCGGCGGCGCGGCTCGACCGGGCCGAGCGGCTGCGGCTCCGATGGCTTCACGACACCGCCAGCGTCCCGCTGCGGCGCGCGGTCGAGATCGCCGAGCAGCGCAGCGGTGGCGTTGCGATCGCCAGCAGCGTCACCTCGACCGATGGGAAGCTTGCCTATGACACCGAAGTGGCGAAGGGCGAGCGCGTCGAAACGCTCCGCATCGATCCGCAAAGCGGCCGCCTGCTCGGCGGGCGCTCGCTGCCGCGGCGCGGCGATGAGGGGGGCAGCGCGTGAATGCGCGCCGCGCCCTTCTCAGATGTTGCCGGGGTCGAGCGGGTGCAGCTCGAACCCGGCCTTGCGCGCGATCTTGCGCGCGGCTTCCTGCGGCGGCAGGGCAGTATCCCAGCTCAGCGCGTCGAAGCGGTAGCCGCTGACGCGATCGGCCGCGGGCGACACCAGCCAGAGCAGCGGCGGCACCATCTCCTCCGGCTCGACGAAGCGCGGCAGGCGGCCGGCGCGGCTCGCCGCGCTCGCCTCCGTTGCCATGCCGGGCGTGTGCGCGCCGGCGCCGGGGTTGAGGATGTTGACGGTGACGCCGGTGCCGGCGAGCTCCTGCGCCCAGATTTCCGTCGCCATCTCCAGCGCCGCCTTGGAGGCGCCGTAAGGGCCGGAGGTCGGGCGGTTCATGGTGT
>DASQSR010000470.1:0-3258 GCA_035642295.1 Allostellaceae bacterium
TCCGAACCGGTCGTGCGCGCGATGGCGGAATGCAACGATCGGCCGGTGATCTTCCCGCTGTCCAATCCGACCTCGCGCGAGGAAGCGACGCCGGCGGATATCGAGGCATGGACGAACGGGCGGGCGCTCATCGGCGTCGGCAGCCCGTTCCCGCCGATCACCCGCGAGGGCGTGCGCTTCAAGATCGACCAGACCAATAATTCCTACATCTTCCCTGGTGTCGGGCTGGGCGCGCTCGCGGTCGGCGCCCGCCGGATCAGCGACGGCATGTTCATGGCGGCGGCCAAGGCGCTCGCCGGAGCGTCGCCCGCGCGCGACAACCCGAAGCACAATCTGCTGCCGCTCGTCAGCGGGCTGCGTGACGTCGCGGTGACGGTCGCTCTCGCGGTTGCGCTCCAGGCCCATAAGGAAGGGCTGGTCACCGATGTTTCGACGGACCAGATCGAGCAGCGCATTCGTGCCAAGGTTTGGACACCCGCCTACGTGCCTTATCGCCGCGCAGCGCGCACAGCGCCGTAATAGAGTCTGTCCTCAATGGCATCCTGGCGGTGGCATTTGTCGCCGCTTTGCGGTCCTAGGTCCGCGCGCCGTCAGATGGCGTAATCGGGCTCGGGCCTCGCGTCCCGGACGAGCTCGAGATCCCTGAGAAGACGCTCCTTCCAGCGCTGGAGCCGCTCCTCGGTGCGTCGTCGCGGCCGCGCCAGATCGATGCGATACTGCGCGTGGATGCGGCCGGGCTTGGCGCGCATGACGACGACGCGGTCGCTCAGCACCAGCGCTTCCTCGATGTCATGCGTGACGAAGAGCATGGTCGGCTGGTCGGCGCGCCAGATGTCGAGCAAGTGATCCTGCAGGCTGAAGCGGGTGAAGGCGTCGAGCGCGCTGAAAGGCTCGTCGAGCAGCAGCACCTGCGGCCGCGCCACCAGCGCCCGAGCGATCGCGGCGCGCTGCGCCATGCCGCCCGAGAGCTGCTGCGGCAAGGCATCGGCGAAGGCGCCGAGGCCGACCCGCGCCAGCGCCGCCTCGGCCAGCGCGCGACGCTGCTCGCGCGGCCGCCGGGCAAGGGCGAATTCGACGTTGCCGCGCACGCTGAGCCAGGGCATCAGCCGCGGCTCCTGGAAGACGAGGCCGACTTCGGGCCGGGGGCCCGCGACGCCGACGCCGTCGAGCGCGACGCTGCCGGAAGACGGGCGCTCGAGCCCGCCGACGATGCGCAGCAGCGTGCTCTTGCCGCAGCCGCTGGCGCCGACGATGCCGACGATCTCGCCGCGATCGACCGCAAGATCGATCTCGGCGAGCGCGGAGAGACCCTCAAACTTCTTGGAGACGCGCCGGATCTGCAGCATCGGCTTTCTTCTCTTCCGCGTGCTGGAAGCTGTCCTGCCAGGAGACGAAGCGCCGGCCGAGCCAGGCCAGCGCGAGATCGCTCGCCTTGCCGAAGATGGCGAAGAGCAGGATGGCAGCGAGGATATTGGCCGGCCGGCCGGTCTGCTGCCCGTCGAGCAGCAGGAAGCCCAACCCTTCGCTCGCGCCCATGAGCTCGGCAGCGACGACGAACATCCAGGCGAGGCCGAGCCCGCCGCGCAAGCCCACGAAATAAGCCGGCAGCATCGCCGGCAGCAGCACGCGCCGCACCAGCGCGGCGCCGCCATAGCCGTGGACGCGCGCGACCTCGACCAGCTTGCGATCGACCTGCTGGATCCCCGCCATGGTCTGGAGGTAGACCGGGAAGAAGGCGCCGACGGCGATCAGCGTCACCTTCGACGCCTCGAAGATGCCGAGCCAGAGCACGAAGATCGGGACCCAGGCGATCGAGGGGATGCTGCGCAGCGCCTGGAGAGTCGGGTCGAGCAGGCGGCGCCAGAGCGGCGAATAGCCGGTGAGCGCGCCGAGGACGGTGGCGACGGCGGTGCCGAGAAGGAATCCCAGCAGCACACGCAGCAGCGTGATCTCGATATGTCCCCAAAGCTCGCCCGAGAGCCAGAGATCGCGCAGCGCGCGCAGCACCGTCGTCGGCGCCGGCAGCAGGTTCGGCGGCGCGATGCCGAAGCGTGACAGCGCCTCCCAGAGCGCCAGCAGCAACGCCGGCAGCACCAGCCCGACGGCGCCGCCGGCGAGCCTGGCGGGGCCGCTGCGAGCGAAGGCCGCTCTCACCGCCCCGCCTCGAGCCGCTGGGTCACCCGCACGATATACTGCGGATCGATCAGCGCATCGGCGGTCTTGGCGATGTCGGTGTCCGCCGGGATGATGCCGCTCTGCTTCAGCACGTCGCCGGCGGCGACGATGCAGTCGCGCTGCCTCTTGCCGATCATGCCGCTGGAGAGGTCGTTGCGCTCGAGATCCTTGGCGGCGACCGCGTCCGTGAGCTTGCCCGCCTTGGCGACGACGGCGCGCAGCTCGGCCGGATGGGCGATGGACCACTTGCGCGCCCTCTCATAGACGGCAAGGACGCGCTCGACGATGTCGGGGTGAGCCGCGGCGAAAGCCTCGCGCGTGTTGAGGAAGCCATAGGTGTTGAGGTCGGGATCCCTGAAGAAGAGGCGCGAGCCCTTCTCGAGCTCGGTCTCGGCCATGTAGGGATCGAGGCCGGCCCAGGCGTCGACGTCGCCGCGCTCGAGCGCGACGCGGCCGTCGGGATGCTGCAACAGCACCATCTTGACGTCCTCCGACTTCATGCCGTTGAGGGCGAGGGCGCGCAGCAGGAAGATGTGCGGATCGGTGCCGCGCGTCACCGCGATGCGTTTGCCGCGCAAGTCTTTCACCGTATGAATCGGCGAGTCCTTGAGGGTGACCAGCGCCGTCCATTCCGGCTTGTCGAAGACGTAGACCGCCTTGATCGGCACGCCGTTCGCTTTGGCCATGAGCGCCGCGGCGCCGGCCGAGGAGCCGAAATCGATACTGTCGCCGTTCAGGAATTCGAGCGCCTTGTTGCTGCCGAGGCTCAGCACCCATTCGACGTGGATGCCGTCCTTGGCGAATTCCTGCTCCATCCAGCCCTTGTCCCTAAGGACGAGGCTCACCGGGCTGTAGTAGGCCCAGTCGAGACGGAGGGTGGACAGCTTCTCGGCGGCCGTGGCCGGCAGCGCCAGCGCCACCAGCGCCAGGGCAAGGAAAACGCGCGCGAGGCGCGGAACGATGGTCGGCATGATCCCCCGGACTCCTCCGAACTTTGTCGCCCGGGCGGAATCAGGCCGATAAAAAATCCGCCGCAGCTTTCGCTGGGCGGATCGATGCCCTCGCTTTAGCCGCATTTGTAAG
>DASQSR010000471.1:0-4446 GCA_035642295.1 Allostellaceae bacterium
GGCGCGGGATGCCGGTGCCGCCGCCCGGCCGCGACGCGGTCTGGCGTCGCTATCGATTGCTCGGCAGCGTCGTCGCCATCGCCTTCGGCGAACCCGAGCTGGCCGCGCTCGTCGATCCGACGCTCGCGCATCTGGCCTGCGCCGCCGCCGCCGAGGATGCGCGCATCATGGCCGTCGACCGTCACGAGGGCCGCTTCCGGCTGAGCGCCGGCGGCCGGCTGGTCGAGGCTTGCGCGTCGGCGAGCGAGCTGGCGCCGCTGGTCAAATTGCATATGGCGCGGCTCGCCGTCGCGGCGTTTCCGCACCGGCTCGCGCTGCATGCCGGTGCGCTTGCGACGACCGGGGGCGCGCTGCTGCTGCCGGCCGCGGCGGGAAGCGGCAAGTCGGTGCTGACGGCGGCGCTGATGGCGCGCGGCTGGAACTATCTTTCCGATGACACGGCGCTGCTCGCGCCGAAGGATTTTTCCGTCACCGGCGTCGCCTACGCCCTGACCATCAAGGAAGGCGCCTTTGATGTCGTCGCGACGCTCTTTCCCGAGCTGCTGCGGCAAGAAGTGCATCGCCGCCCCGATCAGCAGCTTGTCCGCTACCTGACGCCGATCGGGTGCGAGCGAGGAGGCGCTCCGGCAGCACGCCCGGTGCGCTGGATCGTCTCGCCGCGCTACGCCGCGACGCGCCGACCGGCTGCGCTGAAACGGCTGACGCGAACCGCGGCGCTCCGGCTGCTGCTGGCCAATGGCGGCGGGGCGAGGCCGCTCAATTGGCGGACGCTCAACCGCATGATCGATTGGTTGGACGGGATCGAGAGCTACGGCTTGACCTATTCAAGCCTCGATGCGGCGGTGGCGGCGATCGAAACGCTGACGGCGCGGGGCTGAGCCGCAAGCGGGGTTAGCGGCGATTCGCCGGCGTGCGCCTGCCGCGAGCGTGCCGCCGCATCCAGAACAAGCGTCTCCATTGCCGCAAATTGATAACCTTAACAATAAACAACCAAAGCAGCTAAGTGCTTATAGGAATTGAATAAGGATTCGCTTGCGACGGGGATTGGATAAAATTCTCCTAATATTTTACACAAAAGCGCTTGGCATCTCGCCCACATCAAGGTTTTGTTATCCATCGTGACAAACCAAGCGAGAGGCCTGCGCAGCTTCTCTATACCGTAGTAAAGAGAAACTGAGAGATCGGCGCCCTGGGAACGGATTTACTCGTTGGCACAGCGAACGCTGAGATTTTTTGTTGGGCGAGGCGACCGCAGGAGCGCGCAGCTTCATCGAGAGGCGCGGGCGAACGGCGGCGGCGCTGTCATTGGCCTTGGCACGGATCGTTCATGAGCGAGAAAAGGCCGGGGAAGGACATGCGCCGGGCGGCGCGGGAGCGGCGCGAGTTTCTGAAGCAGTTCGGCCGCTTCGCCGCGGCGACGCCGCCTTTGATCACGGCGGTGCTTGCGGCGCCGGCTTCGGCGGATGATTGGCAATCCGGTGGGCACCGCAAATGCCCTCCTTTCGATCCTTTTTGCAACAAGAAGGGTTGGGATTGGTGGTGAGGTTTGGCCGGCGCCGCGGCGCGCAGTGCGCTGCGGTCCAGCGGTTCAGTGTGGAGTTACCGTGATGAGCGGGAAAGCGTCCTGATGACAGGCAACGGAGAGAGCGTGCTGCGGCCCCGGCCGCTGCGGGCCGGAGGCCGGCGCGGTGCGGCCGCGGCGTTGCCGTCCTCTGCGGCCGGAGGCGGCCCGCCGCCCTTCGATATCGGCGAGATCCTGGCGATCCTGCGGCGCCGCTTCCCTGTCATCCTGGGCGCGGTCCTGCTTATCCCGGCGATCGGCTCCGTCTATGTGTCACAGCTGTCGCCGCGCTATGCCACCGAGGCCTGGGTGATGCTCGACACCCGCCACGGGCGGCTCGGGGGCGACGACATGATGTCGGGTCTCGAGGTCGACGGCGCCGTGGTGCACAGCGAGATCGACATCCTCAAATCCTATCCGCTGGCCCAGAAGGTGGCGACGGAGCTGCAGCTCCAGAAGGAGCCGGAATTCAACCCGAGCCTGCGCAAACCCACCGCTGCCGATTACTTGCAGCATCCCCTTGGCTTCGTCCTCGCCGAGCTGCGCCGCCTCGTTCTCGGGCCGCCGCCGGCACCGAAGCCGGTAACTGCGGCGGCCGGCGACATCGACAGCGGCCTGGTCTGGTCGCTGATGGGACATGTCTCGGTATCGTCCGACGGCCGCTCCTATCTCCTGCGCATTCAGGCCCAATCGGAATCGCCGGCGCTCGCGGCGAAAATCGCCAATGCCTATGCCCACACCTACCTCCTCGACCAGCTGGAGCGGAAATATGACGAGGTGCGGCGCACCAGCGACTGGCTGAACGGGCATTTGACCGAGCTGCGCGACAAGGTGCGACAGTCCGAAGACGCCGTGCAGGTCTTCAAGCAGCAGCACAACATCACGGAAACGCCGGGAGGTACGGTCACGGCGCAGCAGCTGATGCAGCTCAACAGCCAGCTCGTTACCGCGGCGGCCGAGCGGGCGCAAACGGAGGCGAGCCTGCGCGCGCTCCAGCAAGAGGTGCAGGCCGGCAATGTGACCGCGAGCGCGGTGCTGAACGCGCCCCTGGTGCAGAAGCTGCGCGACGAGCAGGCGACGCTGCTGCAACGCCAGGCGGAACTGGCGACGCGCTACAAGCCGGCGCATCCGACCATGGTCAATCTGCGCGCCGAGCTCCAGGACGTGACGCGCAAGCTCAAGGAGGAGACGGACAAGGCCGAGGCCGCGCTGTCTTCGGATGTCGCGGTGGCGCGGGCGCGCGAGGCGGCGTTGCGGCAGACCCTGGCCGAGCTTCAGCGCTCGACCGACCAGCAGGACACAGCCAGCATCGAGCTGCACGAGCTGCAGCGCGAAGCGGCCGCGAACCAGGCGCTCTATGAGAATTTCCTGGCGAAATTCAAGCAGGCCAGCACGCAGGCGGACATCCAGGAGCCCGATGCTCGCCTCGTCGCGCCGGCGATCGCGCCGAGCGCTCCCTTCTACCCCAACCGGTCGATGATGATGACGACGATCGTCACCGCCTCGATCGCGCTCGGCGTCGCTCTCGCCTTCCTGCTCGAATGGCTCAACAACGGCTTCCGCACCGCCGAGCAGGTGGAGCGGGAGCTCGGCGTCCGCGCCCTGGGGCTGGTGCCGACCGTCGGCGCGGAGGAGACGCCGCATGAGCTGGTGGTGGAGCGGCCGACCTCGCCCTATTCCGAGGCGGTGCGCGCGGTTCGCACCGCGCTGCGCTACACCAGGGTGGACCGGCCGCCGAAGCTGGTGCTGGTCACCTCGTCGCTGCCGGGCGAAGGGAAGACCATGATGGCCCTCTCGCTGGCGCGCTCGGTCGCGCGTTCGGGCGGCAAGGCGCTGCTGATCGATTGCGATCTGCGCCGGCCGACGGTCGCCAAGGTCGTCGGCTGCGGCACGGGGCGCACCCTCCTCGACCTCTTCGATGGAGCGGCGCCGGAAACGCTCATCGCCCGGGACGGCGGGTCCGGCATCGACGTCGTCACCGCCAAGGGCGGCACGGCCAATCCGCAGGACCTCCTGGGCTCGCATCCGATGCAGGCGTTTCTCGCCGATATGCGCGAGCGCTATGACCTCATCGTGATCGACGCGCCGCCGGTGCTCGTGGTTTCCGACGCGGTCGTCCTGTCGCATCTTGCCGACGCGACGCTGTTTCTCATCCGCTGGGAGGCCTCGACGCGCAAATCGGTGATGGAGGGGCTGCGGCTGCTGGAGGCGGACGGCGCCGGTGTCACCGGCGCCGTGATCACGCGCGTCGATCCGCGGCGCCGTGTGCGCTACGGCTACAATGATGCCGCCTATTACGCCTACCACGCCGAGCTTGCCGAATCGAAAGCCGCTGCCGGAAGCTGAGGCAGCGACCAAGCGCCCGATGCGGCCGAGACCGGCAGAGCGGCGGTTGCGGCAGAGCCGGGCGCGGCGCTAAGGTCGGCGCCCCGATGAGCAGCGATACCCCTCCCGCCGCGGCCTCTGAGAGCGCCGAGACCCTATTGGCGAGCCTGCGGCAGCTCGACCGCGACGGCCGGGTCGAGATCCGCATCGATCCCCGGCCGCTCGGGCATATCGACAGCCCGGTCGCCTTCGAGGCGGACGGCAATGTCTGGGTCTACGGCTCGGTGGCGCTGGCGGGCGCGCTGCTGCTGTGGCGCGGCGTCGTGCCGGCGCTGGCGGCGCTCGCGATCGGCATCGCGCTCTACCTCAGCATCGGCCGCGTCTATGTCAATCGCCGCATCAGGCAGCGGGTGCGCACCACGGCGCTGGCGAGCGCCGAGACCTGGCGCAAGGTCTGGCGCTTTCGGGGTTTGACCCTGATCGCCAAGGATCGGCCCGACCTTGCCGCGTGCAGTTCGCCCGACGGCAACTGGATGGCTTTCGTCCGCGCCTTCAACTAG
>DASQSR010000472.1:0-5536 GCA_035642295.1 Allostellaceae bacterium
GCGCAGATGGACGTCCTTGCAGTGGAAGCGGAGCGTCTTGTTGGTCAGCAGCACGCCCGGCAGCAGCCCCGCTTCGGTCAGGATCTGGAAGCCGTTGCAGATGCCGAGCACGGGCGTCCCGCGCGCGGCGCGCGCCTTCACTTCGCGCATGATCGGCGAATGCGCCGCCATCGCGCCGCAGCGCAGATAGTCGCCATAGGAGAAGCCGCCGGGGATGACGAGGAGGTCGGCCTTGGGCAGCTCGCTGTCGCGGTGCCAGACGCGGAGCGGCTCCTTCCCCGAGGCGCGCGCCAGCGCGTCGTGGACGTCCTGCTCGCGATTGGAGCCGGGAAAGAGGATGATGGCGGCTTGCATCGGCGCGAAGCCTCTTGCGGCACGGGGGAGGCGCCCCTGATCTAGCCCGCTCCCCGCCGCCGATCAAGCGCCGCCGCCGCGCCTCAGCCTCTGCCGCGCTTGCCCTTGCCGGTCGTCTTGCGCTTCTTCGCCGCGCCGGCCTTGCGCCGACTCGCCGTGCCGCTGCGCGCCCCTTTGCCGCGCCCGGCGCCGCTCTTGCGCCCCGTCTTGGCCGCGCCCTTCTTCTTGCGCCGCCCGTTGCGCGACTGGCCCGATTCGGACATGGCGATGGCGATCGCCTGGCGCCGGCTCTTCACCGCGCCGCGGCGGCCGCGCCCGCCCTTGAGCTCGCCCTCCTTGAACTCGTGCATCACCCGCTTGACCTTGCGCCGTTGCCGTGGCGAAGCCATCGCGTTCCTCCACTCGACGTTTCCCTCTTCTGGGGAACGATCACGCTCGGCCGGCGTTCCGCGGCACAGTTTTTCAGCGCGCGTGCTTTGCCGGGGCGCGCTTACGCCGCGAGGCGATGCGGGCGAGAGCCTTGTCGATGCGGTCGTGATCGAGCTCGGCGGGATCGAAGGTGCCGCCGTACCAGTCGAGTCGATCCTCGTGGTCGGGATGCTCGGGATCGGCGATGGCCTCCAGGAACTCATAGAAGCCCGGAACGCCGCCCACATCCTCGGGCGGGCACTGCATGGCCCCATCGACGAGGCGCGGATAACGCGCGGCTGGATCGGCAGGGAGCAGCTTCTCGATCTGGATGCGATGCTCCCAGCTATCGCCCATGTCGTATTCGTAGACGAAGCGCTTGATGCCGCGCCCGGCAAGCTCGTCGAGACGGACGCGACCGGCGCCGACCGCGCGCCGCATGCCGAACCCGCCGTCTCCCATGCCGGGCCCGGCGATCGTCTCGCGGCCGACATGGAACTGGTAAAGGTGGTCATCGTCCCACCCCATCGCCGCCTGGATCACGCCGTGCAGGTCCTTGAGCGTCATTCCGGCGGGCGCCTCGACGCGGCGCCAGATCGGCGGCTCGGTATCGGCAAGCGTGATCTTCAACCGAACGATGTCATCGCTCATGGCGCCAGAGTGGCACGCGCAGGCTCCCAGTTCCAGGCGCTTAGCCGTCGGCCAACTGGCCACTGACAACTGATAACTGTCAACTCAGCTGACGGCTGACGGCTGACAGCTTCTAGCTCACTTCGATCTGATAGCTCTCGATCACCGTGTTGGCGAGGAGCTGGCGGCACATCTGGTCGACGCTGCTTTTGGCGCGCTCGGGGTCGCTCTCGGCGAGATCGAGGTCGATCACTTTGCCTTGCCGCACTTCGTTGACGCCGGCAAATCCCAGCGAGCCCAGCGCATGCTGGATCGCCTTGCCCTGCGGGTCGAGCACGCCCGCTTTCAGCATCACATGGACGCGCACCCGCATCACTGCACCGTCGGCGTCCCCTTGACGTCGCCGGGACCGCCTTCCGGCAGGATGCCGAGGCGCCGCGCCACTTCCTGATAGGCTTCCTCGACGCGGCCGAGATCCTGGCGGAAGCGGTCCTTGTCCATCTTCTCCTGGGTCTTCACGTCCCAGAGCCGGCAATTGTCCGGGCTGATCTCGTCGGCGAGCACGAGGCGCATTTCGTCGTTCTGATAGAGCCGGCCGAATTCGAGCTTGAAGTCGACCAGCTTGATGCCGATGCCGAGAAAGAGGCCGGAGAGGAAATCGTTGATGCGCAGCGACATCTGCATGATGTCGTCGAGGTCCTGCGTCGTCGCCCAGCCGAAGGCGGTGATGTGCTCCTCGGAGACCATGGGATCGCCGAGCTCGTCCTTCTTGTAGTAGTACTCGACGATCGAGCGCGGCAGCGCCGCGCCCTCGGCCATGCCGAAGCGCTTGGCCAGCGAGCCCGCCACCACGTTGCGCACCACCACCTCGATCGGGATGATCTCGACCTGCCGCACCAGCTGCTCGCGCATGTTGAGCCGGCGCACGAAATGCGTCGGGATGCCGATCTCGGCGAGCTTCATCATCAGAAACTCGCTGATCCGGTTATTGAGCACGCCCTTGCCGGTGATCGTGCCCTTCTTCTGGTTGTTGAAGGCGGTGGCGTCGTCCTTGAAGTACTGCACCAGGGTACCAGGCTCGGGGCCCTCGAAGAGGACCTTGGCCTTGCCTTCATAGACCTGTTTGCGTCGGGACATGGCCGGTACCTGCTGTGGCAAGGGGGGCAAGGGGCGGCGGGTGGCCCTGATATAGCAGCCATGCTCCCCTGATACAATCTGTCGGGCCTGCGCCGGACGGCGCCACTAGCCCTGCAGCACATCGCGCCAGGGCGTCGGCGCCGGCTGCCAGGCCCGGAAGCGGAACACCGGCTTCTGGTGGGGTCCCGAGGGCGCCGGCAACGCGATGAGCGCGCTCGACACGGTGGCAAAGCGGCGCTCGGTGATGAACCGCATGGCACCGGCCGGGCCGTCCGCCGATGTCGTCTCATCGTCCGCCAGCAGCCTCTCCCAGGCGGACCAGTCGCCGCTCTCCGGCTCCGGCGCGGGCGCCGCCGCGAACCGCGGGTGGTAGCGCCGGAGGCGCGGCGTCTCGCTCTCGTTGAGCTCGCCGGCGGCGATCATGGCGAGGCCGGGGGCGAGCGGCTGTGCCGTCGGCCCCTGCCGCGCATCGCCGTGCCGGATCCAGAAGGCGTCGCGGTTGTCGGCGACGATCATGTTGAAGGGACGGTAGGCGCCGGGGTCGATGTGAGAGAGCGCCTCGGCCGCCTCCGCCGCATCGGCATGGTCGAGCGCCTCCAGCACCAGCTCGCCGCGCGAGCGCTGCCCCGGCGCCGGACCCAGCGTGCCGAAGCGGTTGAGGATGGAGGCGACCACCCCGTGCTCGTTGAGGCCGAGCCAGGAGCCGTGCGCCAGCTCGTCGAGCCCCGCCACGACCTCCGGCCGGTCGGGCCAGTGCCGCCCCGGCGGCCGCCACGGGCGATTGATCATCTCGTCGCGGTTGGCGGCGAGAAGCAGGGGCCATCGATGCTCGGGCCGCCGCAGGACAACCACGGTGCACATGCGCTAAACTCTTTACTGCCTCGGCCGGCATAATGGGGGCCGGCCTACGGCGCGCCAAGAGGAGGCAGGCATGAGCATGTTCGAGGACCGCGAGAAGGGCTTCGAGCGCAAGTTCCAGCAGGAGCAGGAACTCGCCTTCAAGGTGAAAGCGCGGCGCAACAAGCTGATCGGTCTCTGGGCGGCGGAGCGTCTCGGTCTCGCCGGCGCCGCGGCCGAGCACTATGCGCAGGAGGTGATGGAGGCCGATCTCCAGCACCCCGGGCCCCATGACATCGTCGCCAAGATCGCTGCCGATTTCACGCAGAGAGGGGTGCCGCTCGACGAGTCCCGCATCCGCGCCCAGCTCGACCTCTGCGCCGCGGAAGCGACGAAGCAGATCGAGGGGGGCCGGTAATTATCGGTCCCACGTCACCCTCTTCGATGCGCCCCGTTGAGGGGTGCTCTGGTAGAATCGCCGGCACGCTCTTTGACATCGTGAAGGCAGTGTTCTGTCGTCAGTGGTCAGTCGTCAGTTTCGGCCCCCGGCCGGCCCGACTGACAACTGATCACTGACGACTGAAGACTCATCGAAGTGATTCACTGACTCACTCGGAAAAAAGAGTCAGCGTTGTACACCAGTGAATCACGATGCTCCCCGGGGGAGCCCGGCGCTTTCCGCTTGACAGCCTCAGTTGTGCCCGAAAACGCGGGTGAAGATCGTGTCGACGTGCTTGGTGTGGTAGGCGTCGTCGAACAGCGCTTCGAGCTGCGCCGGCGTCAGGTGCTGCGCCACGTCCTTGTCGGCCTTGAGCAGGTCGAGGAAGCGGCCTTTGCCCTCCCAGACCGGCATCGCGTTGCGCTGCACCGCGCGATAGGCGTCCTCGCGGCTCATCCCCGCCTGGGTCAGCGCCAGCAGCACGCGCTGCGAGTGGACGAGCCCGCCGAGCCGGTCGAGATTGGCGCGCATCGCCTCGGGATAGACCACGAGCTTGTCGACGACCTGGCCGAGACGCGCCAGCGCGAAGTCGAGCGCGATCGTCGCATCGGGACCGATGACGCGCTCGACCGAGGAGTGCGAGATGTCGCGCTCGTGCCAAAGCGCCACGTTCTCCAGCGCCGGCACCACCGCGCCGCGCACGAGACGGGCGAGGCCGGTGAGGTTCTCGGTCAGCACCGGGTTGCGCTTGTGCGGCATCGCCGAGGAGCCCTTCTGTCCCGGCGCGAAATACTCCTCAGCCTCGCGCACTTCGGTGCGCTGGAGATGGCGGATCTCGATGGCGAGCCGCTCGACCGAGCCGGCGACGACGCCGAGCGCGGCAAAGAAAGCGGCGTGGCGGTCGCGCGGGATGATCTGGGTCGAGACCGGCTCGGGGACGAGCCCGAGCTGCTTCGCCACATACGCCTCGATCTCGGGCTCGACATGGGCAAAGGTGCCGACCGCGCCGGAGATGGCGCAGACCGCGATCTCGGCGCGCGCCGCCTCGAGGCGCTGGCGCGCGCGGCTGAACTCGGCATGGAAGCCGGCGAGCTTCACGCCGAAGGTCGTCGGTTCCGCGTGAATGCCGTGGCTGCGGCCGATGGTGAGCGTCCCCTTGTGCTCGAAGGCGCGGCGCTTCAGCACCGCGAGGAGATGATCGATATCGCCCAGCAGCAGCTCCGCCGCCTGCTTCAGCTGCACCGAGAACGTGGTGTCGAGCACGTCGCTCGAGGTCATGCCCTGATGGAGGAAGCGCGCTTCGGGGCCGATGCGCTCGGCGAGGTGGGTCAGAAAGGCAAGGACGTCGTGATGCGTCTCGCGCTCGATCGCGTCGATGCGCTCGAGGTCATAGGGGCCCTTGCCCTTGGCCCAGATCGCCGCGGCGGCGCTCACCGGGATGACGCCCGCCCGCGCCAGCGCGTCGCCCGCATGCGCCTCGATCTCGAACCAGATGCGAAAGCGGTTCTGCGGCGCCCAGATGGCGCTCATCTCCGGCCGGCTGTAGCGCGAGATCATCGGCGAAGCGCTCGCATGCAAAACCCGGCATCGGCTTAGCCGAGCGGGTCCCTCAGCGCAACCCTATCGCGCGGGCGCCTCGCTCACGAGGCGCCACTGGCCGTCGCCGTCGCGGCAGGCGATGCCCTGCACCGGCATGCTCTGTCCGGTCAGGGTGGTGCTCGAGGTGTAGGG
>DASQSR010000473.1:0-4624 GCA_035642295.1 Allostellaceae bacterium
GCCGAATTGGCGCGCGATGTGCGGAGCAGCCATATCGTCGGCGTCGACGGCATGGGCATTGCCTGGGCGGCGCGGCTTCTCGGCATCGCCGTGCCGGAGCGCGTCGCCGGCATCGACCTGATGCAAGGCGTGCTCGCGCTCGCCGCCGAGAAGGGGTATCGGCCCTATCTCCTGGGCGCACGCGCCGCGGTTCTCGATGCCGCAGTCGCGGCGCTGAAGCGCCGGCATCCGTCGCTGACGCTGGCGGGGTGGCGCAACGGCTATTTCAAGGCGGCAGAGGAGGCCGAGATCGTCGCCGGCATCCGCGCCGCCAAGGCCGATTGTCTCTTCATCGGCCTGCCGACGCCGCGCAAGGAGCGCTTTCTGGCCGCGCATCGCGAGGCGCTGGGCGTTCCCTTCGTCATGGGCGTCGGCGGCTCCTTCGACGTTCTCGCCGGGCATGTGCGGCGGGCGCCGAAGGCGGTGCAGGCGGCCGGCGGCGAATGGCTGTTCCGCCTTGCCCAGGAGCCGCGCCGGCTCGCGCCGCGCTATTTGAGGACCAATCTCGCTTTTGCCGGCATCCTGGCCGCGGCGCTGCTCCACCGCGCGGGCGCCGCGTCGGACGGAGGGCGCGGCCGCGCGCGGCCAGCAGCGGCGGAGCGCCGGGTCCGATTGGCGCGATCGGTCGACACCACGTGATAAATCCGGGCTGAGCCCTGATCGGAGTCCATGGACGATCTTCTGCCGTCGCGAAGAGGTTGGACGAGAATGGCGGGGGCTCCCGAGCCTGCCGCCGCCGAGACGCCGGTCTCCGCCACCGATATCCGCTCGATCGTCGGCGTCCTGCTGCGGCATTGGGTGCTGATCGCCGTCGTCGTCGCCACCGCCGTCGCCGGGGCGATCGTGGCGCTCAGCCTCATTGCGCCGCAGTACCGCTCGAGCGTGCAGATTCTCATCATCGATCCGCGCCAGCCCGCCAACGCCGCGGAGGATCGCAAGCTGTCCAGCCTCGATGTCGACGCCGCGGCGGTGGCGAGCGTCGTCGAGGTGATGCGGTCGAAGCTGCTGGCGCTGACCGTGGCGCGCGACCAGGGGCTCGACAAGGACCCCGAGTTCACCGAGCGCCGCGGGCCGGGCGCGTTCCTCAAGGCGCATCTCGGCGCGCTGTTCGGCCGCGCCGCGCCGTTACCGCCGCCGCCGGTCGCGGGCGACAATATCAGCCCGCAGCTCGACCGCGCGGCCGAGGCGCTGAGAGACCGGCTGGAAGTCGACCGGCTCACCTTCTCCTATGTGCTGTCGGTGTCGCTCACCTCGGAGAGCCCGGCCAAGGCCCAGCGGCTGGTGACCGCCGTCGCCAACGCCTATCTCAACGACCAGCTCGAAGCGCGCTATGAAGCGACGCGGCGGGCGACGACCTGGCTCACCGGCCGGCTCGAGACGTTGAAGACGCGAGTCGAGCAGGACGAGGCGGCGATCCAGAAATTGAAGGTCGATAACGGCCTGACCGATATCGGGTCGGGCAGCAACATGACCCAGCAGCAGCTCTCGGACGTCACCGCCCAGCTGGCGCTGGCGCGCGCCGACGTCGCCGAGAAGCGCGCGCGCTACGACCAGATCACGCGGGCGGTGAACTCGGGCGGCAATCTGCAATCGATCCCCGAGGTGATGGCCTCGCCGGTGATCGGGCAGCTGCGCGTGCAGGAGGCGGAAGTCAGCCGCCGCGAAGTCGATCTGCGCAACCGCTATGGCGAGCGCTATCCCGACGTGCTGAACGCCAAGTCGCAGCTCGACGACATCCACCGCGCCATCGCCGCCGAGGCGAAGCGCATTCTCGACACCTCGAAAAACGCCTATGAGATCGCCCAGGAGCGCGAGCAGTCGCTGGAGAAGAGCCTCGCCGCCATGGCCGGCCAGGCGGGACACTCGCAGGCGCTGGTGCAGCTTCAGCAGCTCGAGCGGGTGGCCGATTCCAACCGCCGGCTCTATGAGAACTTCCTCAACCAGTTCAACGAGATCGACCAGAAGTCGACGCTGATCGACGTGGGCGCGCGGATCATCTCGCCGGCGGCGCTGCCGACCGAGCCGTCCTATCCGCGCTGGACGCTGACGATTTTCCTGGCGACGGCGACGGCGCTGGTGGCCGGCGTGGTGCTGGCCTTCCTGATGGAATATCTCGAATCCGGCCTCAAGACCGCGGCGCAGGTGGAGCGCGCGCTCGGCTATCCCCTACTCGCCCTGGTGCCGCGCGTGCGCAGCCCGCGCTTTGCCCCGCGCATGGAGCGGATCGACATTCTGAAGCGGCTGGTGAGCGAGCCCTTCTCGCAGCTGAGCGAGGCGATCCGCACGATCCGCATCGGCATGGCGCTGTCCGATCCCGGCCAGGTGCCCAAGGTGACCGTGGTGACCTCGGCCATCCCCGGCGAAGGAAAGTCGACGATGTCGATGCTGATCGCCGCCGCCGGCGCGCTGTCGCATCAGCGCGTCGTGCTGGTCGATTGCGATCTGCGCCGCAAATCCCTCACCACGGCCTTCGATCTCAGGAACCGGCCGGGGCTGATCGAGATCCTGACCGACCAGGTGCCGCTGGCGGAGGCCACATACCGGGACGAGACGACGATGCTGTCGATCATTCCCGGCGGCGCCGATCTGCGCGACTATCCGGACCTTCTCAACTCGCAGCAGATGCGCGACCTGACGCTGCGGCTGCGCGAGCAGTATGATTGCGTCGTGCTCGACGCGACGCCGCTGCTGCCGATCATCGACGCCGCCGTGCTGGTGCAGCATGCCGACAAGATCCTGATGGTGATCGAGTGGAACAAGACGCCGCGCGCAAGCGCGCTGGAAGCGCTGAAGACGCTGCGCTGCCAGCCGCGGCAGATCGCCGGCGTCATCCTCAACAAGGTCGATTTCACCGTGCTGCAGTCCTACGGCTACGGCTTCGGCAGCGGCTATAATTACGGCTATCATTATCGCGCCCTCGAAAAATACTACCGGAAGCGCTGACGGCGGCCGGCGCGCAACCCGCCTTTCCGCCGCGGCGGCACTGCTGTTGGGCGCGGGGGTGGCGCTGGGCGGTTATGACGCGCTGTCGCGGGCGCTCGGCGTCGATGGGCTGGTCCGCACCGGCGACGGCGTCCGCAATGGCGGGCTGCGGCTCTCGCGCGCCGAACTGCTCGACGCGGCGGCCCGGCTCGAGGCCGCTTCCGGCCCCTCGCCCGACGCCGAAGAAGCCGGCGCGCTGACCTTTCTCCACTATGCCGCCGCCGATGCCGCGGCCGAGGGCGGCGATAGCGCCGGGGCGGTGCGCGAGCGCGCCGCCGCGCGGGCGATGGCGGTGAAGACGCTGGCCGCAGCGCCGACGCGGGCGGATGTGTCGCTGGCGCTCGCCGAGCTGCGCTTCCTCGACGGCAAGGACCGCGGCGAGATCGTGCGGCCGCTGCTGCTCTCCTACGAGACGGCGCCGCGCGAGCTGTGGATCATCGAACGCCGGATCGGGCTTGGCCTTCGCCTGGCCGCGACCGCCGGACCGGACCTCATGCCGCACATCATCGCCGACATCAGGACGCTGGGCGAGCCCTTCCGCAGCACCGATTATTACCGCGAGCTGGCGGTCGCGGCGTGGCGGGCCGGCCCCTATGCGGTGGCGCTGGTCGGCCGCGAGCTCGCGCCGGAGCCGCTGTCGTTCTTCAACCGCGACCTGGGCCAGCTCGCGGCGCGGCCGCCTTCGCCTTAGGCGGCCGGATGCCGGTCGGCGCCGACGGCTTTCCAGGTCAGGATGTCGGGATGGTCGGGCACGGCGCCGAGATAGGCGAAGCTTGCCGACTGGTCGAAGAGACCGCCGTGAAGCGGATTCTTGTAGACCACATAAAGCGGCAGCAGCGGCCAGCGGCGGACATGCCGCTCGAGCGTTGCCATGACCTTGCCCATCACTTCGCCGGCAAAGGGATGGTAGAGATAGACGACCAGCGGCGCTTCGGGGAATGCGTAGTCAGCGGCGTCGCCCTCGATCACCGTCACCTCGGGGAGGCCGCGCTTCGCCAGATTGGCGCGGGCGATGGCGGCGAGCTCGGCGGCAAACTCGACACCGATCACCGAGCGGAAGCCGAAACGCGAGGCGATGAGGAGCGTGCGCCCCTTGCCGCAGCCGAGATCGACGAAGGTGAAGCGGGCGAGATTCTCGCCGAGCCCGCCGAGCGCGCGGGTCAGCTCCGCCTCCGTCGTCGCGCGATAGGGAAGGCCGTAGCGGGCATTGGCCGAGCGCACGCTGACCTTCCACAGCGGAACGAGGCCGCCGGTGTCGGTGCCGTATTGGCGATCGAAGCCGTCATCCTCCGCCGGACCGTAGGTCATGTGAACGAAGGCCTTGCGCAGCGTGGCGTAGACCCCATCGTGGCGCAGCGAGTGGGCAAGCTTGCCCATGATGAGGCCGGCGCCCGCGACTCTCCGCCGCATCGGCTGAGCGCCCGTGCTCACGGGCGCCCCGCCGCGTCGGGGAAGGCGGAGGCCGCACATCGCCCCATGCGCCAGGCGCGATAGAAGCGGATGCCGAAGAGCCCGGCGAGGCCAAGCACCTTGAGGCGCAGAGCGGGGAGGCGCGGGCTGGACAGCACGCGGAAGGCATGCGGCACCGGTGAGAGCGCGACGA
>DASQSR010000474.1:0-8804 GCA_035642295.1 Allostellaceae bacterium
CGCGTCGTCGCGCCGCTCGCGCGGCGCAAGGTCGGCGATCGCCTGCGCCACGCGCTGGCGCAGCTCGCCGGTGAGCGCGGCATCCTCCGCCTCGTCGCCGAGCCCGTGCACCGTCACCTGCGGCGGCGCCTGCAGCCTCCCCTCGCCGTCGACGACCAGCGTCGCCAGCGCCGCGCCGTTGAAGGTCATGCGCTGGCGCGAGCGCAGCGCCTCCGAGCCCACCGGCAGGAGGCGCGTGCCGTCGACCACGAGGCGGCCGGTCGGCACCTCGCCGATGACCGCGGCGGGGCCCGGCGCCAGCTTCACCACCTCGCCGTTGCGCGTCACCACGGTTTGCGGCACCTGGCACTGCTCGGCAAGGCGCGCCTGGGCCAGCAGATGCCGCGTCTCGCCGTGCACCGGAAGGGCGATGCGCGGCCGCACCATCTGGTACATGCGCGTCAGCTCGTCCTGCGCCGGATGGCCGGAGACGTGGACGAAATGGTCATGCTCGGTGAGGACCTCGACGCCGAGCGCCGCCAACCGGTTCTGCAGCCGGCCGATGGCGCGCTCGTTGCCCGGGATGATCCGCGAGGAGAAGATCACCGTATCGCCCGGCTCGAGCACGATCTCGGGATGATCGTCCTCGGCGATCCGGGCAAGCGCCGAGCGCGGCTCGCCCTGGCTGCCGGTGCAGATCAGCAGCACCTTGTCGCGCGGCAGATAAGCCGCCTCCTCGTCGGTAAGGAAGGGCGGCACGCCTTCGAGATAGCCGGTCTCGCGCGCGGCATGCTCGATGCGCCAGAGCGAGCGACCGACCAGCGCCGCTTGCCGGTCATGGGCGAGCGCGGCGGCGGCGGCGGAGTGGAGCCGCGCCACGTTGGAGGCGAAGCAGGCGATGACAACGCGGTTGCGGCAGCGGCCGACCAGCTCGATCAGCGACTTGCGCACATCGGCCTCGGAGCCGGACTCGCCCGGGCGCAGCGCGTTGGTGCTGTCGCAGATCATGGCGAGGATGCCCGCCTCGCCGAGCTGCTGCAGCCGCTCGAGATCGGATGTCGAGCCGACCAGCGGATCGGGATCGAACTTCCAGTCGCCGGTGTGGAGCACGGTGCCGAGCGGCGTGCGCAGCACCACCGCATTCGGCTCGGGGATCGAATGCGTGAGCGTCACCAGCTCGATCTCGAACGCCCCGACGGTGAAGCGCCCCGACATCGGCACCTCGGTGATCGGCACCTCATGCTCGAGACCGGCCTCGATCAGCTTCTGCCGCAGCACCGCGGCGGTGAACGGCGTCGCATAGACCGGGCAGCGCAACCGGCGCCAGAGATAGGGAATGGCGCCGATATGGTCCTCATGGGCGTGCGTTACGACGATGCCGTCGAGCCGGTCGGCGCGCTCGGCGATGAAGCCGGGGTCGGGCATGACGACGTCGACGCCCGGCAGGGTGTCGTCGGCGAAGGAGATGCCGCAATCGATCATCAGCCAGCGCCCGGCATAGCCGTAGAGCGACAGGTTCATGCCGATCTCGCCGACGCCGCCCAGCGCCAGGAAGGCGAGCTCGTCGGGCCGGTTGGGGTTGTCCGGCGAAGCGCCGTTCATGAGGTTTGCTTTCGGTTCCGCTCGTAGATGAGACGCAAGCCCCACAGCGTCAAGTTGGGGTCGGTGTGCTCGATCACCGTGGTGACGCCGTCGAACAGCGGCGCGAGCCCGCCGGTGGCGACGACCGCCATGGGCGCGCCGAACTCCTGCTTGATGCGCGCGACCAGCCCTTCGACAAGGCCGATATAGCCCCAGAAGAGGCCCGACTGCATGCAAGCGACGGTGTCCTTGCCGATGACGTGGTCGGTCCGCTGGATGGTGACGCTTGGCAGCTTCGCCGCCGCCATGTGCAAGGCGGTGAGCGAGAGGTTGATCCCCGGAGCGATCACGCCGCCGCAGTAATTGCCGTCCTTGTCGACGACGTCGAAGGTGGTGGCGGTGCCGAAATCGACGACGATCAACGGCGTCTTGTAGCGGTCATGGGCCGCGACGGTGTTGACCAGACGATCGGCGCCGACCTCCTCCGGGCGGTTCACCAGCGCCTTGGCGCCGAGCGCGGTGCCCGGCTCTCCCACCACCAGCGGCTCGCTGCGGCAATAGCGCCGGCAGAAGGTGAGCAGGTTGAAATTGGCGTCCGGGACGACGCTGGCGATGATCGTGCCGCTGAGGCTCTCGCGCGAGAGGCCCTCCAGCGTCAGCAGGTGGTCGAGCCAGACGACGTATTCGTCGGCGGTGCGCTTGGCGTCGGTCGCCGCCCGCCACACGCCCTTCAGCCTATCGCCTTCCCAGACCGAGAATACGGTGTTGGTGTTGTTGGCGTTGATGGCGAGCAGCATGGCGCCTCCTCTCACCCTGCCGCCGGAAACACGTCGCCGGCGGCGATGCGGCGGAGCGTCGCGCCGTTCTCGAGCAGCAGCGCGCCTTCCTCGTCGAGCCCGGCGAAGCGGCCGGTGCTCTCGCCGTCCGCGAGGCGGACGCGGATCGGCTGCTCGAGCCCGATTGCGTGGGCAAGCCACGCCCGGCGCAGCGGGGCGAAGCCCTCGGCGAGCCACAGCTCATACCAGAACAGCAACCGGCCGGCGACGCCCTCGAGCAGCGTCGCCGGCGTCACCGTCGCGGCGCCCTCTGCTGCAAGCGACGTGGCGGGATAGTCGCTCGCCGCCGGGTGGGAGGCGATGTTGACGCCGATGCCGACCACGAGCCAGTCGAGCTCTCCCTCGGCCGAGGCCTGCGATTCCAGCAGGATGCCGCTGATCTTGCGGCCGCCGACGAGCACGTCGTTGGGCCATTTGTAGCCGAGCTCGCGACCTGGCGGCAGCAGCGGCGACACCGCCTCGCCGAGCGCGAGCGCGGCGGCAAAGCCGAGTTGCGCCGCCGCGCCGGCGCTGCGCTCGGGCCGCAGCAGCAGCGACATGTAGAGATTGCCCGGCACCGAGACCCAGCTCCGGCCGCGCCGGCCACGCCCGGCGCTCTGTGCCGCCGCCGTCACCAGCGTCCCTTCCGGCGCGCCGGAAGCGGCGCGCCGCTTCGCCTCCTCGTTCGTGCTGTCGATCTCGCCGAAACGGACCAGGCGAAAGAAGGGCGAAAGCCCGCTCTGCCCCGTCATCCCGGGAAGAGCGTCGCGCTGGCGAGCTCGGCGCTGCTGATGATCGGGGCGGGAAAGACGACGAACAGCAGCACCACCGCCGTGGCGATCAGCAGAACCGCCTGCATCTCGCGCCCGATGCCGGCGTCGAAGGCCGGGGCCGGCTCGTCGAAATACATGATCTTGACGATGCGAAGGTAGTAATAGGCGCCGACCACGCTGGTCACCACGCCGACCACGGCGAGCCAGAACAGCCTGGCGTCGATCGCCGCCATGAAGATGTAGAACTTGGAGAAGAAGCCAGCGAGCGGCGGTACGCCGGCGAGCGAGAACATGAAGATGCCCAGCACCGCCGCCAGCAGCGGCCGCGTCCGCGCCAGCCCGGCGAGGTCGGCGATGTTCTCGACCATCTTGCCGTCGCGCCGCATCGTCAGGATGATCCCGAACGTGCCGACGTTCATGAAGAGATAGATGGTCATGTAGACGAGGATGCCGCGCACGCCGGCGGGCGTTCCGGCGGCAAGCCCGATCAGTGCATAGCCGACATGGCCGATCGAGCTGTAGGCCATGAGGCGCTTGATGTTGCGCTGATTGATCGCGGCAAAGGAACCGAGGATCATCGAGGCGACGGCGATCGCCATGATGATCTGCTGCCACTGGTCGATGAGAGCGCCGAACGCATAGACCATGACGCGGACGAAGAGCGCCAGCGCCGCGATCTTCGGCGCGACCGAGAAGAAGGCGGTGACGGGCGTCGGCGCCCCTTCATAGACGTCGGGCGTCCACATGTGGAATGGTACTGCCGACACCTTGAAGGCAAGTCCGACGATGACGAAGACGATGCCGATGATCAGCCCGGCCGAGAAAGTGGAGCCGTCGAGACTGTGCGCCAGTGTGTCGAAATTGGTCGTTCCCGCGAAGCCGTAGACCATCGAGGCGCCGTAGAGCAGCATGCCGGAGGACAGCGCTCCGAGGACGAAGTATTTGAGCCCGGCTTCGCTCGAGCGCGTCTGGTCGCGCTGGAAGCTGGCGATGACGTAGAGCGGCAGATTCTGCAGCTCGAGCCCGATATAAAGCGAGATGAGATTGTTGGCGGAGATCATCATCAGCATGCCGGTGGTGGCGAGCAGCACCAGCACCGGGAACTCGAACCGGGCCACGCCTTCGTGCTCGTTGAAGCGCATCGCCATGACGATGGCGAAGGCGGCGCCGATCAGCACCAGCGCGCTCATGAAGACGCCGAAGCCGTCGGTGACCAGCATGCCGAAGAGGCTCACCTGCCGCTCGCTGGAGAAGCCGGTGATGAGGGCCAGCGTGGCGATCAGCACGACGACGCTGAGCCAGGCGATCTCGCGCGCGACGTAATGGCCGTGCTGGAAGACGCCGAGGATCAGCAGCGCCATGGCGCTCGCCGCCAGGAACATTTCGGGCAGCGCCGGCAGGAAATGGGGCAACGGCGTCATCGTTCAGCGCTCCGCCAGCTTTGCCGCGGCGTTCTCGCGGAGCGAGAGCTGAACATGCTCGACGAGCCTGGCGATTGAGGGTTGCATGGGCTTCAGGAACGAGGCGGGGTAGATGCCCATCCACAGCACCAGGGCGATCATCGGCGCGAAGATCGCCACTTCGCGCCAGTTGAGGTCGAGCATCGCGCGCACATCGGCGCGGGTGATGACGCCGAAGATGACCCGGCGGTAGAGGTAGAGCATGTAGGCGGCGCTGAGGATCATGCCGGTGGTGGCGAAGAACGCCACCCAGTTGTTGACTTCGAAGGCGCCGATCAGCGACAGGAACTCGCCGACGAAGCCGCTGGTGCCGGGCAGCCCGACCGAGGCCAGCATGAACACCATGAACACCGTCGCATATTTCGGCATGTTGTCGGCGAGCCCGCCATAGCGCGCGATCTCGCGCGTGTGCAGCCGGTCATAGACGACGCCGACGCAGAGGAAGAGCGCGGCCGAGACGATGCCGTGGCTCAGCATCTGCACCATCGCTCCCTGCAGCCCTTCCGGCGTCATGGTGAAGGTGCCCATGGTGACGATGCCCATATGCGCCACCGACGAGTAGGCGATGAGCTTCTTCATGTCCTCCTGGGCGAGCGCCACCAGGGAGGTGTAGATGATGGCGACGATGCTCAAGGTGAAGACGAACGGCGCCAGCTCGTGCGAGGCCACGGGAAAGAGCGGCAGCGAGAAGCGGATGAAGCCGTAGCCGCCCATCTTCAGCAGCACGCCGGCGAGGATGACCGAACCGGCGGTCGGCGCCTCGACATGGGCGTCCGGCAGCCAGGTGTGGACCGGCCACATCGGCACCTTGACCGCGAAGGAGGCGAAGAAGGCGAGCCACAGCCAGGTCTGCAGCGCCGGCGGGATGCCGCGGTTCAGCGCATCGACGATGTCGGTCGAGCCGATCTGGTAATAGATCGCCAGGATGCCGAGCAGCATCAGCACCGAGCCGAGGAAGGTGTAGAGGAAGAACTTGAACGCCGAGTAGACCCGCCGCGGCCCGCCCCAGACGCCGATGATGAGGAACATCGGAATCAGCACGCCCTCGAAGAAAATGTAGAAGACGACGAAGTCGAGGGCCGAGAACATGCCGACCATCAGCGTTTCCATGACCAGAAACGCGAACATGTACTCCTTGACGCGGACGGTGATCGACGTCCAGCTCGCGACGATGCAGATCGGCGTCAGGAACGTCGAGAGCAGCACGAAGAACAGCGAGATGCCGTCGATGCCGACATGGTAGGCGATGTGGAAGCCGGGCAGCCACGGCGCCACCTCGACGAACTGGAAGTCGGCCTGGTTCGGGTCGAAATAGGCCCATAGCGCCAGCGACAGGCCGAGCTCGATGAGCGAGGTCCAAAGCGCGATCCAGCGCGCGTTGCGCGCCACGTCGCGCTCCTCGCCGCGCAGCACCAGGACGAAGAGGGCGCCTACCAGCGGCAGGAAGATGGTGAGCGTCAGCAGCGGCCAGTTCTGCATGGCGTGGCTCAGCCTCCCATCTGCCGCAGGAGATACCACGAGATCAGCGCCACCACGCCGATCAGCATGACGAAGGCGTAATGGTAGAGGTATCCCGTCTGCAGCCGGCTCGCGCGCACCGCAAGGCGCGTCGCCGTCGCTGCGACGCCGTCGGGCCCGAGCCCGTCGATGATGGCGCCGTCGCCTGTCTTCCAGAACTCGACGCCGGTCCGCATCGCCAGCCGCACGAAGATGGCGTCGTAGAGCTCGTCGAAATACCACTTGTTGAGCAGGAAGCGGTAGATCGCGCCGAAGCGGTGGGCGGCGAGTACGGGGATGCCGGGCTGCCAGATGTAGCAGACCCAGGCGCTGGCGATGCCGAGAAGGCCCATCGCCAGCGGCAGCTTGCCGACCCAGAACGGCGCGTGATGGGCGGCCTCGAGGCTCGGATGCTGCGCCAGCACCAGGATCGAATCGCGCCAGAACCCGTCCCGCGCCGCGCCGACGAAGTCGTTGAAGCCGAGCCAGCCGGCGAAGATCGCTCCGGCCGCCAGCCCGCAGAGCGGCAAGAGCATCACCTTGGGCGATTCATGCGCATGGTGCAGCACTTCGGGCTCGACCCGCGACTTGCCGTGGAAGGTCATGAAGATGAGGCGCCAGGAATAGAACGCGGTGAGGAAGGCGGCGAAGGTGCCGAGCCAGAAGGCGTAGCGTCCGACGCCGGTGCCGGAGGCCCAGGCCGCCTCGAGGATCACGTCCTTGGAGAAATAGCCGGCGAAGGGCGGTATGCCGGCGAGCGCCAGGCTGCCGATCCACATCAGCACATAGGTCACCGGCACCAGCCGCCAGATGCCGCCCATCTTGCGCATGTCCTGCTCGCCTGACATGGCATGGATCACTGAGCCTGCGCAGAGGAACAGCAGCGCCTTGAAGAACGCGTGGGTCATCAGGTGGAAGATCGCCGCCGAATAGGCCGAGACCCCGGCGGCAAAGAACATGTAGCCGAGCTGGCTGCAGGTGGAATAGGCGATGACGCGCTTGATGTCGTTCTGCGCCATGCCGATGGTGGCGGCGAAGAAGCAGGTGGTGCCGCCGATCACCGTGACGACGGCGAGTGCGTCCGGCGCATATTCGAAGAGGGGCGAGAGTCGCGCCACCATGAAGACGCCCGCCGTCACCATGGTCGCCGCATGGATCAGCGCCGAGACCGGCGTCGGGCCTTCCATCGCGTCCGGCAGCCAGGTGTGAAGGCCGATCTGCGCCGACTTTCCCATGGCGCCGATGAACAGCAGGATGCAGGTGACGGTGAGCGCGTCGACCTGCCAGGCGAGGAAGGTGAAGTTGCTGTGGGCAAAGTTGGGCGCAGCGTCGAACACCGTGCCGAAATGCAGCGACCCGAACAGCGCATAGACGGCGAAGATGCCGAGCGCGAAGCCGAAATCGCCGACGCGGTTGACGACGAAGGCCTTGATCGCGGCGGCGTTGGCCGTGGGCCGGTCGTACCAGAAGCCGACCAGCAGGTAGGAGCAGAGGCCGACGCCCTCCCAGCCGAAGAACAGCTGCACGAAATTGTCGGAGGTCACCAGCATCAGCATGAAGAAGGTGAAGAAGCTGAGATAGGACATGAAGCGCGGGATCGACTTGTCGTGCTCCATGTAACCGATGGAGTAGATATGGACCATGGTCGACACCACGGTCACGACGGCGACCATCACCGCGGAGAGGCTGTCGAAGCGCAGCGCCCAGTTCACCTGCAGATCGCCGGTGTCGATCCAGGTGAAGAGCTGGGTGGTGACGTTATGGCCCTGGAGCGCCACCTCGACGAAGAGGATGACGCCGAAGACGGCGGCGATGGCAACCCCGGCGCAGCTGACGAGCTGCGCCCCCCGGTTGCCGATCCAGCGGCCGAAGAAGCCGGCGATGAATGCGCCCAGCAGCGGCAGGAAGACGGCGGCGACGGTCACCGGATCAGCCCTTCAGCAAGTCGATGTCTTCGACGGCGATACTGCCGCGGTTGCGAAAATAGACGACGAGGATGGCAAGGCCGATCGCCGCTTCCGCCGCCGCCACGGTGAGCACGAACATGGCGAAGATCTGGCCGACGAGATCGTGCAGGAAGGCGGAGAAGGCGACGAAGTTGATGTTGACCGCGAGCAGCATCAGCTCGATCGACATCAGGATGATGATGACGTTCTTGCGGTTGAGGAAGATGCCGAAGATCCCGAGCGTGAACAGGATGGCGGCGACGGTGAGGTAATGAGCAAGACCGATCTGCATCTCCCGTCACACTCCTTCGCGCGGCCGGACCTTGACGATCTCCAGCGTCTCGGCACGCCGGCGGCCGACCTGCCGCGCCACATCCTGCTTCCTGACGCCCTCGCGCGAGCGCAGCGTCAGCACGATGGCGCCGACCATGGCGACGAGCAGGACCATCCCCGACGCCTGGAAGGCGTAGACATACCGGGTATAGAGCAGCTCGCCCAGCGCCACGGTGTTGGTGACCGCCGAGGGCTGCGGCATGGGCGCGGCGATCGCGTGCGCCACGTCGGGCGCCGCGACCCAGGCGACAAACGCGCCCAGCAGCTCGATGAACAGCACGACGCCAATGAGGACGCCGATCGGCAGGTATTGCAGGAAGCCCTGGCGCAACTCGACAAAGTTGATGTCGAGCATCATGACGACGAACAAGAACAGCACCGCCACCGCGCCGACATAGACGATCACCAGGATGAGCGCCA
>DASQSR010000475.1:0-4982 GCA_035642295.1 Allostellaceae bacterium
ACGACATCGAGCGAGATGCCCATCGATTCATGCCCGGTCATGGTGAAGTTGTTGCCGCCGCCGACGTCGCGCGCGGTCTGCAGCCGCTCCCAGGCGAGAAACGCCCAGACGGCGGCGACCCGCGCGGCGAAAATCGGCTTCTTCCACCAGGGCAGATTGCGGCGATGCCAGGCGACCCAGTTGACGAAAAAGAGGATGTGGCGGCATTCCTCCTGCATCACCGGCTCGAAGGTGTCGACGAGCGCCGGCGGGAAGTAGCCCGAGAGCCGCGCCGCCTCGAAGAGGCCGAAGGCGAAGAAGCTGTCGATGCACTCGCTGAAGCCGGTGACCATGAAGGCCCATTCGGCATCGCGCGGCACGAGATAGGCCGGCTCGGGGTCGAGCTCGATGCCATAGGCGGCGACGAGATTGGCCAGCACCTGCTTGTGCCGGCCCTCTTCGAAACCGTTGAGCCGCACCGCCTCCTCGAGCAGCGGGTCGGCGACGAGCGCGGCGTAGCTGAGGACGCGAAGCTTCGCCTTGCCCTCGGTGGCGACGGCGATGTCCCAGATCGGCAGGCCGACAAGGCGCGCCCGCTCCGCCTCGGCGAGGCGCGGCCAGTCGATGATCGCCGGCTTGTAGGGGTTGAAGGTGTCGAGGAGCATGCGGCAGAAGAGCTCCTTGTGCGCCTTGCTGCCGATCTCGATCGGCCCCGAAGGCGGCCCCTGCCAGACGCGGGCGGCGCGATCGGCCTTGGCAACGGCCGGGCCGTCGGGAAGGGGGAGACTCATGTCGATGCCGCGCGCCCGATCGCTGCACGCCTCCTCAGCGCGAATAGAACTCGACGACGAGGTTGGGCTCCATCGACACCGGGTAAGGCACGTCGGCGAGCTTGGGCGCGCGCACGAAGCTGCCCTTCATCCCGTCATGGTCGACCTGGAGATAGTCGGGGACGTCGCGCTCGGTCGACTTCACCGCCTCGAGCAGCACGACGAGCTGCTTCGACTTGTCCTTGACCTCGATGAGGTCGCCGTCCTTCACCAGGTAGGAGCCGATGTTGACGCGGCGGCCGTTGACGCGGATGTGGCCGTGATTGACGAACTGGCGGGCGGCGAAGGGCGTCGGCGCGAATTTCATGCGGTAGACGACGGCGTCGAGGCGGCGCTCCAGCAGCTCGATCAGGTTCTCGCCGGTATCGCCCTTGCGGCGCGCGGCCTCCTCATAGAGGCGGCGGAACTGACGCTCGCCGATATTGCCGTAATAGCCCTTGAGCTTCTGCTTCGCCAGCAGCTGGGTCCCGAAATCGCTCGGCTTCTTGCGCCGCTGGCCGTGCTGGCCGGGGCCGTAATCGCGATTACGGTTCAAGGGGCTCTTGGAGCGCCCCCAGAGGTTGACGCCGAGGCGCCGGTTGATCTTGAACTTCGATCCTTCTCGCTTGCTCATGGCTGACCCGTTTTGGTTGTTGTTGTCCCAATAGTCCTTGCCCGCAGGCGAGGCGGGGCCGAAGCCCGCTTTCTTGGGAGTGGAAGGGGCGGACTATAGAGAAGCGGGCGCTCTTGTCAATGCGCTGCAAGAAAAGCGTGCGTCCTTCGACAGTGCTCAGCCCTTCGACAGGCTCAGGGCAGGCTCAGGACGAGGACGTTTCCTTGCGGTCCCTGGCAGAAGCCTTGTCCCCTTCCTGCCGTGGCTCCACGGCGCGCCGGCGGGGGCCGACGAAGGCGGTAATGATGCCGTGGAGGGTGCGCAGCTCCTGCGCCGTCGGCTGTGCCCGCTGGAAGAAGTTGCGCAGGTTGCGGATCATACCCGGGCGCTTGTCGCGGCTGCGCAAGAAACCGCTGCGGTCGAGCTCCTCCTCGAAATGGCCGAAGAAGCGCAGCAGCTCCTCCTTGGTGGCCGCGGCGGAATGGCCGGTGACGAGATGCTCGCCCGGCCCCTCCTCGCCGGCGGTGAACCACTCGTAGCCCGCAAGCAGCACCGCCTGCGCCAGGTTGAGCGAGGAAAAAGCGGGGTTGAGCGGCACGGTCAGCACGGTGTCGGCGAGCGCCACATGGTCGTTGACGAGGCCGGTGCGCTCCTTGCCGAAGAGAATGCCGCAGGCTTCGCCCTCAGCCGCAAAGCGCCGCATCTCGGCGGCGGCGACGCGCGGCGTCAGCACGCGCTTCACCATGAAGCGGTCGCGCGCGGTGGTGGCGTAGACATGGCGAAGATCGGCGATCGCGTCCTCGACCCGGTCGAAGAGCCGCGCCTGCCGCAGCACGGCATCGGCGCCGCTCGCCATCGCCACCGCCTTGGGATTGGGCCAGCCGTCGCGCGGCGCGACGAGGCGGAGGTCGGTGAGGCCGCAATTGTACATGGCGCGGACCGCACCGCCGATGTTCTCGCCGAGCTGCGGCTCGACCAGGATGATGGCAGGCCCGCCCGCGGGCGGCCGCCGCCGATGATCGGTCCCGGCCATTGGCCCCCTCGCCCCCTACCCCCGCCGCCCCGCGCGCCAGAGCTTGTAGGTGAGGCTGTCGTGGAGGGCGTTGTAGGAAGCGTCGATGACGTTGGTGGAGACGCCGACGGTCGACCAGCTGCCGATCTCGCCATCGCTGGTTTCGATCATGACGCGGGTTACCGCCTTGGTGCCGTCCTGCGGGGTCAGAATGCGCACCTTGTAGTCGGTGAGGCGGATTGCCTCGAGCTCGGGGAAGACGGGGATCAGCGCCTTGCGCAGGGCCGTGTCGAGGGCGTTGACCGGGCCGTTGCCCTCGGCGACGGTCATCATCGGCTCGCCGCCGACCTCGAGCTTGATCGTCGCCTCGGAGAGCGTGATGAGCTCGCCGCGCGCGTTCCAGCGCCGCTCGTCGATGACGCGAAAGCTCTGCAGGCGAAAATAGTCGGGGACGCTCTCGAGCGCGCGGCGCGCCAGCAGCTCGAAGCTCGCCTCGGCGCCGTCATAGGCATAGCCCTGGAACTCGCGCTCCTTCACCGCCTCGAGCAGCCGCGCGACCTTGGGATGGCGCGGATCGAGCTCGATTCCGGCCTCGCGCAGGCGTGCCAGAATGTTGGAGCGGCCGGCCTGGTCCGAGACGAGAATGTGGCGGCGATTGCCCACGGTTTCGGGCGGCACGTGCTCGTAGGTGCGCGGGTCCTTCTCGACGGCGGAGACGTGGAGCCCGCCCTTATGGGCGAAGGCGGCATCGCCGACATAGGCGGCGTGGCGGTCGGGTGCGCGGTTCAAGAGCTCGTCGAGAAGGCGCGAGAGCGGCGTCAGCTGGCGCAGATCGTCGGCGGCAACCCCGGTCTCGAAGCGCTCGCGGTAGAACGGCTTCAGCATCAGGGTCGGGATGAGCGAGACGAGATTGGCGTTGCCGCAGCGCTCGCCCAGACCGTTCAAGGTGCCCTGCACCTGGCGCACGCCGGCGCGGATCGCGGCGAGACTGTTGGCGACGGCGTTGCCGGTGTCGTTGTGGGCGTGGATGCCGAGCCTCTCGCCGGGAATGACGCGCGCCACCTCGGCGACGATGCGCTCGACCTCGTGCGGAAGGGTCCCGCCATTGGTGTCGCACAGCACGATCCAGCGCGCCCCTGCCGCCTCCGCCGCGCCGAGACAGGCGAGCGCGTAGTCGGGATTGGCCTTGTAGCCGTCGAAGAAATGCTCGGCATCGAACATCGCCTCGCCTTTCGCCGCGGCGGCGGCGATCGACTCGCGGATGAGCGTCAAATTCTCGTCGAGCGCGATGCCAAGAGCCAAGGTCACGTGGAAGTCCCAGCTCTTGCCGACGAGGCAGGTGGCATCGGCGCGCGCGTCGAGCACCGCGGCGAGGCCGGGATCATTGGCAGCGCTGCGGCCCGAGCGCTTGGTCATGCCGAAAGCGACGAGGCGGGCCCGGGCAAGCCGCGGGGGCGCCGAGAAGAAGCTGGTGTCGGTCGGGTTGGCGCCGGGCCAGCCGCCTTCGACGTAGTCGATGCCGATGCGGTCGAGCGCCTCGGCGATCGTCGCCTTGTCCTGGACGCTGAAATCGACGCCCTGGGTCTGGGCGCCGTCGCGCAGGGTGGTATCGAAGAGGTAGAGCCGCTCGCGGGTCATTCTTCTGCTGCTTGCTGGTCTAGCGGAGATATACCCCCCACCCCTCCCTCCCCCTCAAGGGGGGAGGGGGAAGAAAGCAGCGGAGAGAGGAAAGGAGGGGGTGCGCTCATGCTGCGCTTTTCAGCCTACTACGTGCGTCGCCATTCGGTCGTGCCATCCGGCTTATCCTCAAGGACCACCCCTTCCATAGCCAGCTGCGCGCGAATGCTGTCTGCCAGCGCAAAGTTCTTGCTCCTTCGTGCCTCGGTCCGCTGCCGTACCAGTTCATCTATTCGAGGATTGACGACCGTCGCATGGGCTATGACCTGAGCTTCGCCTTTGAGCCAGGCTTGAGCGTCCTGCTGCAAGAGGCCGAGCAGCGCGCCGCCCGCCCGGAGCTCTCCGGCTAGGCGCCGCTTCTCCTCGGGTGCGTTTGCCTTGTTGAGCGCCGAGAGACTGTCGTGGAGCGCGGCAAGCGCGAGCGGCGTGTTGAGATCATCCTCGAGCGCGGCCAGCACTGGCTCGGCCGCCGCCGTCGCGGCGGGAGCCTGCGGCGTTTCCTGGCGCAGCGCCAGGTAGAAGCGGTCGAGTGCGTGCCTGGCTTCGGCGAGACGAGCGTCGGTCCAGTCGAGCGGGTCGCGGTAGTGGCTCATCAGCATCGCATAGCGCGCCGCCTCGCCCGGCGCCGCGGCCAGAACGTCGCGGATGGTGCGGAAATTGCCGAGCGACTTCGACATCTTCTCGCCCTCGACGAGGAGAAAGCCATTGTGCAGCCAGTAGCGGACGAAAGGCCGGCCGTGATGCGCGCAGACGCTTTGCGCGATTTCGTTCTCGTGATGCGGGAAGATGAGGTCGAGCCCGCCGCCATGGATGTCGAAGGTCTCGCCCAGATGCGCCTCGGACATGGCCGAACATTCGATGTGCCAGCCGGGCCGGCCGCGGCCCCAGGGAC
>DASQSR010000476.1:0-4385 GCA_035642295.1 Allostellaceae bacterium
TGGCGACGAAGGCGAGCCCGGCACCTTCAAGGATCGCGTCTATCTCGAGACCGACCCGCATCGCTTCCTCGAAGGCATGCTGATCGGCGCCTGGGTGGTCGAGGCGGAAGACGTTTACATCTACCTGCGCGACGAGTACCCGCACTGCCGCGCCCTGCTGCAGCAGGAGATCGCCAAGCTGGAAGCGGCCGGCCTTGCGCGCCACACGCGCCTGCATCTGCGGCGCGGTGCCGGCGCCTATATCTGCGGGGAGGAATCGGCGATGCTGGAAAGCATCGAGGGCAAGCGCGGCCTCCCCCGCCACAAGCCGCCCTATCCCTCGCAGGTCGGGCTCTTCGGCCGCCCCACGCTCATCAACAACGTCGAAACGCTCTACTGGGTGCGCGACATCGTCGAGAAGGGCGCCGACTGGTTCGCGAGCCAAGGCCGGCGCGGACGCAAGGGGCCGCGCAGCTTCTCCGTCTCGGGCCGGGTCAAGGAGCCCGGCGTCAAGCTCGCGCCCGCCGGCATCACCCTCAACGAGCTCATCGCCGAGTATTGCGGCGGCATGGCCGAGGGCCATCGCCTCAAAGGCTATCTGCCCGGGGGCGCCTCCGGCGGCGTTCTGCCCGCTTCCATGGCCGATTTGCCGCTCGATTTCGGCACGCTCGAGCCTTACGGCTCCTTCATCGGCTCTGCCGCCGTGGTGGTGCTCTCGGACCAGGACGACATGAAGGAGGTCGCGCTCAACCTCTTGCGCTTCTTCGAGGATGAGAGCTGCGGCCAATGCACGCCCTGCCGCGTCGGCACCGAGAAGGCGGTGAAGCTCATGTCGGCGCGGCGCTGGGACAAGCCGCTGATCGAGGAGCTGACGCGGGTGATGAGCGATGCCTCGATCTGCGGCCTGGGACAGGCGGCGATGAATCCGGTGAAGTCGGTGCTCAAATATTTCCCCGAGGACGTGCCGTGAGGCGCGGGATGAGGTTCGAGCCATGACCGACGCGATCAAATTCACGCTCGACGGTGTCGAGGTCGAGGCGGTGCCGGGCGAGACGATCTGGCAGGTGGCGAACCGGCGCGGGACGGAGATTCCGCATCTCTGCTACAGCCCGGCGCCGGGCTACCGCCCCGACGGCAATTGCCGCGCCTGCATGGTGGAAATCGAGGGCGAGCGCGTCCTCGCCGCCTCCTGCATCCGGAAGCCGGCGCCCGGCATGAAGGTGAAGTCCGCTTCCGAGCGCGCCCGCGACGCGCGGCGTCTCGTCTTCGAGCTGCTCGTCGGCGACCAGCCGGCGCGCGCCACGGCGCATGACCCGGAGTCGCGCTTCTGGCGCTGGGCCGATCGCGTCGGCGTCGCCGAGAGCCGCTTTCCCGCCCGCGCCCAGCCCGCGCCCGACCGCAGCCATCCCGCCATGGCGGTCAATCTCGACGCCTGCATCGAATGCACCCTCTGCGTTCGCGCCTGCCGCGAGGTGCAGGTGAACGACGTCATCGGCATGGCCGGGCGCGGTCATGCCGAGAAGATCGTCTTCGATTTCGCCGATCCCATGGGGCAGAGCACTTGCGTTGCCTGCGGCGAATGCGTCCAGGCCTGTCCTACCGGCGCGCTGATGCCGGCGAGCCTGGTCGATGACGAGAACCGCTTCGCCGGCGCGCCGGAGCGGCATGTCGACAGCGTCTGCCCCTATTGCGGCGTCGGCTGCCAGATCACCTACGAGATCACCGACGACCGCATCGTCAACGTCGTCGGCCGCGACGGCCCCTCCAACCAGAACCGGCTCTGCGTCAAGGGCCGCTTCGGCTTCGACTACGTCCACCATCCGCACCGGCTGACGCAGCCGATGATCCGCAAGGACGGCGTTGCCAAGAGCACCCATGACGCCATCGATCCGGCCAATCCCTGGACGCATTTCCGCCCGGCGAGCTGGGAAGAGGCGTTGGACCGCGCCGCCGCCGGGCTGAAGCGGATCCGCGACGCTCACGGCGGCCGCGCGCTCGCCGGCTTCGGCTCCGCCAAGGGCTCGAACGAGGAGGCCTATCTCTTCCAGAAGCTGGTGCGCACCGGTTTCGGCAGCAACAACGTCGATCACTGCACGCGCCTCTGCCACGCCTCCTCGGTGGCGGCGCTGATGGAAGGGATCGGCTCGGGCGCCGTCACCGCGCCCTTTATGGCCGCCAAGGACGCCGAGGTCATCATCGTCATCGGCGCCAACCCGACCGAGAACCACCCCGTCGCCGCCACCTTCTTCAAGAACGCGGTGAAGCGCGGCGCGACGCTCATCGTCATGGACCCGCGCGGCCAGACCTTGAAGCGCCACGCGACCCACATGCTGCAGTTCAAGCCCGGCCGCGACGTGGCGCTGCTCTCGGCGATGCTGCACGTCATCATCAGCGAGGGCCTGCACGACAAGCAGTACGTCCAGGCCCATACCGAGGACTTCGCCGCCCTCGCCGAGAACGTCAAGGACTTCCCGCCCGAAAAGATGGCGCCGATCTGCGGCATCGACGCCGACACCATTCGTCTCGTCGCACGCAAATATGCCCGCGCCGAATCCGCCATCATCTTCTGGGGCATGGGCATCTCGCAGCATGTCCACGGCACCGACAATTCGCGCCGGCTGATCGCGCTCGCCCTGGTGACGGGACAGGTCGGCCGGCCCGGCACCGGCCTTCACCCGCTGCGCGGCCAGAACAACGTGCAGGGCGCGTCGGACGCCGGCCTCATCCCGATGGTCTATCCCGACTACCAGTCGGTCGAGGACCCGAAGGTGCAGCACTTCTTCGAGGAGCTCTGGGGCACCAAGCTCGATCCCAAGCGCGGCCTCACCGTGGTCGAGATCGTCAATGCGATCCATGACGGCGCAATCCGCGGCATGTACATCATGGGCGAGAACCCCGCCATGTCCGATCCCGATGTCGAGCACGCGCGCGAGGCGCTGGCGAAGCTCGAGCATCTCGTCGTGCAGGACATCTTCCTCACCGAGACCGCCGCTTACGCCGATGTCGTCCTTCCCGCCTCGGCCTGGCCGGAGAAAGTCGGCACCGTCTCCAACACCAACCGCCAGGTGCAGATGGGGCGGAAGGCGCTGCCGCTGCCGGGCGAAGCGCGCGAAGATCTCTTTCTCATCATCGAGATCGCCAAGCGCCTCGGCCTCGACTGGAGCTACACCCATCCGCGCGACGTCTTCGCCGAGATGAAGCGCGCCATGCCCTCGCTCGACCACATCACCTGGGAGCGGCTCGAGCGCGAAAGCTCCGTCACCTATCCCTGCGACGCCGACGACAAGCCGGGCAACGACATCGTCTTCGGCGACGGCTTCCCGACACCGAGCAGGCGCGGCAAGCTCGTGCCGGTGCAGCTCGTGCCGCCCGCGGAAGAGCCGGACGAGACCTATCCCATGGTGCTCACCACCGGCCGCCAGCTCGAGCATTGGCACACCGGCGCGATGACGCGGCGCGCCAGCGTGCTCGACGACATCGAGCCCGAGGCGGTGGCGAGCCTCGCACCCGCCGATCTCCGCCGCATGGGGCTGAAGCCCGGCGCGATGGTGCGCGTCTCCACCCGGCGCGGCGCGATCGAATTGAAGGCGCGCGCCGACGGTGCCATTCCGCCGGGCATGGTGTTCATTCCCTTCTGCTATGCCGAGGCGGCCGCCAATCTCCTGACCAACCCCCAGCTCGATCCCTTCGGCAAGATTCCGGAGTTCAAGTACTGCGCCGCCAAGGTGGAGGCGGCGCAGCAAACGGGCAGATAAGGCGACCTGTGTTCTTCGATAGGCTGGGGTGAAGCGGAGCGGCATCTGTCGAGGGCCGCGAAGAAACTTCCTCATCCTGAACCCGTCGAAGGACGCGCCACGGATTTGCAGCAATCGGCTCTAGCCCCGATCTCGCCCGCCTCCGATCACGCGCTGCGCCGCGTCGTGCGCTGCGTTGCGCTCCTCAACCTCGGTTATTTCGGCGTCGAGTTCGCCGTCGCCCGCGCCATCGGCTCGGTCGCGCTCTTTGCCGACAGCATCGATTTTCTCGAAGACGCCTCGCTCAACTTGCTGATCGCCGTCGCCCTCGGCTGTTCGGCGCGCGACCGGGCGCGGCTCGGCATGGGGCTCGCCGGAATCCTCCTCGTGCCAGGCCTCGCGACGCTGTGGACGGCCGCGGCGAAGCTCCGGGCGCCGCTGCCGCCGGCGCCGCTGCCCTTGTGGTTGGCGGCCCTTGGCGCGCTCGCCGTCAATCTCGCCTGTGCCCTGATGCTGGCGCGCATTCGCCATCATCGCGGCAGCCTCACCAAGGCGGCGTTCCTCTCCGCGCGCAACGACACGCTCGCCAATCTCGCGATCATCGCCGCCGCGCTGGTGACGGCGTTTCTCTGGCGCTCGGCCTGGCCCGACCTCGTCGTCGGCCTCGCCATC
>DASQSR010000477.1:0-2079 GCA_035642295.1 Allostellaceae bacterium
ATCGCGCCGCATCGCGGCGCTCGCGCGCGCGAGATAAGGCCAGCTTCCGGTCGCGGCGGCGGCGTCATAGCGGAGTTTTCCGGGAAGCGGGCCGAGGGCGCCGTCGATCCGGCGCGGCAGGGCGACCACGTGCGTTACCCGGGGATCGAGCGCGAGTGCCGCGAGCAGATCGCGCGTCACCTGCGCAATTCCCCCGACGCCGCCATAGGCCTCGGTGAGGAAGACGAGGAGGCGCATGTCAGGCCGGCGCCAGCGAGTGCCAAGCGCCGGCGCGGGAAGACGCGCACCGCGTCGCTAGGAGCGCGCCCATTGTGCTTCGAACTTCGCCATCGCGGCGGGCGCGCCGATCAGCATCGTGCGCGTCAGCAACAGCGCATTCTGCTGCTGCACGAGCCGGGCGAGCGCTGCCACGTCGTAATCGGCCGCCATTTGGAACTGCTGCTCCAGGAGCGGACGCTCGGTCCCCGCGAAGGGGCCACCGAGCACCATCGCGAGCTGGCAGCGACGCAATGCGAGCGAGAGCTCACGGGGGCCGATCAGCAGGGACATATCGAGCGCCGCGCGCGCCGCCGGCGGATGACCGGCGGCGAGTTCGGCTCGTGCGAGCCATTCCCAACCGGCGGCATCGCCGGGAACGCCAGCGAGATAGCGCCGCAACTCCTGTGCCGCCTCCTCCCCCCGCGCACGCACATCCGTCGCCGAGCTGGAAGCGAGCAGCAGGGCGCCGATATCGGCATGCGCCGCCGCCGAGAAGCGGGCGGCCCGGCGAAGCGCGCCGAGCGCCGGCGGGATGGCAGCGGGGTCAACGGAGCCGCCGCTCTCGACCGCGCCGGCGACAGCGTTCGCCGGCAGGCGCAGCATCGCGCCCAGGCCATTCGGCAGGCCGATGGCCAGGAGCCCGAGCGCCAGCGCGAAATTGGCGAGGCAAAGAGCGGTGAGACGCATCGGCGGCGTTATTTTTGAGTCGAGTAGTAGTTCGAATACCGGCCGTAATAATAGGCGGCGTCGCCATAGCCGTAGGTGGCGTGGCGCCGAGCATTGATGCGCGAGATGACGACACCCGCCAGGGTTCCGCCATTGGCGCGCAGCAGCTTGATCGCGCCCTGGACGATGACGCGCGGCGTCTTCTCCCAGCGCACCAGAAAGATCGTCGTGTCGACGATATGCGACAGGATGATCGGATCGGACACCGCCAGCACCGGCGGCGCGTCGATGACAATGAGATCATAGCGCGAGCGCATGCGCTCCAGGAAGGCGCGCATATGCTGCGAGCTCAGCAGATCCTGAGGATTGGCCGAGCCGCCGCCCGAAGGGATGAAATGCATGCCGGAAAGCTTGTCAACGCTGATCACGCGGTCCTGACCGCTCTCCTCGGCGAAGAGGCCGAGGACCCCCGGCTCGGAATCGACCCCGAGCAGCTTGGCGACGCCGGGCCGGCGCAGATCGCAATCGATGAGGAGGGAGCGCGCACCGGAGCGTGCGACGCTGCGCGCCAGCGACGTCGCGAACACCGTCTTGCCTTCGCTCGGCAGCGAGGAGGTGACCAGCACGATCTTGGGCGGATGATCGATGTCGGAATAGCGCAACGCGGTGCGGATCGACCGCACCGCCTCGGAATACTGCGACGTTGGCCGCGTCAGCACCGTCTCCTGCGGCGGCTCGCTGCGCATCACCGCCGGCACCAGGCCGAGCGTGCCGAGGCCCAGCAGCTTCTCGATCTGCTCGGTGGTGCGGAAGCCGTTGTCCATGCGCTCGATGAGAAAGGCGATGGCAATCCCGATGAACACCGACACGACGACGGCAAAGCTGGCCAGCATCGACTTGTTGGGATAGGAGGGCGTCAGCGGCGGTATCGCCCGGGTGACGATGCGCGCGTCCGCCTGCTGGATATCCTCCAGGGCGCTGGTCTGCTTGAACTTCGACAGGAAGGTCTCATAGAGCGTCCGGTTGGCTTCGGCGTCGCGCTCGAGCTCCTGGAGCTGCACCATCGCCTGGTCCTGCTCGATGCTGCTCTGTTGCAGACCGCCGATCGCTTGGCGCAGCGAGGTCTCGCGCGCCCGCGAGGCGGTGAGGTCGCCC
>DASQSR010000478.1:0-4016 GCA_035642295.1 Allostellaceae bacterium
TGGCGGGCGCGCACCTTGGCCTTGACGAGCGCCTTGGCCGAGGTGCCGGCGCGGCCGGCCATTGACCGTCCGCCGGGCCTCGGCCCCGGCGCGGCCGCGGCACCGGCCGGACCGCCGTCGGGAAGACCGAGATCGAGCTGCTCCAGGCGGCGGATCTCGTCGCGCAGCCGCGCCGCCTCCTCGAACTCGAGATCGGCGGCGGCGGTACGCATCTGCTTCTCGAGATCGGCGATCACCGCCTTGAGGTTCGATCCCTGGTAATGCGCCTGGGCGCTTTCGCCGAGGCCGACGGTGACATGATCCTGCTCATAGACGCTCTCCAGGATGTCGGCGATGCCGCGGCGCACGCTTTCCGGGGTGATGCCGCGCTCGGCGTTGTAGGCCTGCTGCTTCTCGCGGCGGCGATTGGTCTCGTCGATCGCCGCCTTCATGCTTTGGGTGACGCGGTCGGCATAGAGGAGGGCGCGGCCTTCGAGGTGGCGTGCGGCGCGGCCGATGGTCTGAATGAGCGCCGTGCGCGAGCGCAGATAGCCCTCCTTGTCGGCATCGAGCACGGCGACCAGGGCGCATTCCGGGATGTCGAGCCCTTCGCGCAGCAGGTTGATGCCGACGAGCACGTCGAAGACGCCGAGACGGAGGTCGCGGATGATCTCGATGCGCTCCAGGGTGTCGACGTCGGAGTGCATGTAGCGGACGCGGATGCCGTGCTCGTGGAAGTATTCGGTGAGCGCTTCGGCCATCTTCTTGGTGAGCGTCGTCACCAGCACGCGCTGCCCCTTCAGCGCGCAGTCGCGACATTCGGCCATGAGGTCGTCGACCTGGTTCTCGACCGGGCGAATGATGCAGGGAGGATCGACGAGGCCGGTGGGACGCACCACCTGCTCGGCGAAGACACCGCCGGCCCGCTCCATCTCCCAGGGTCCCGGCGTCGCCGAGACGCAGACCGCCTGGCCGCGCATCGCGTCCCATTCCTCGAATTTGAGCGGGCGGTTGTCGACGCAGGCGGGGAGGCGGAAGCCGTACTCGGCGAGAATCGACTTGCGCGCGTAGTCGCCGCGGAACATGGCGCCGAGCTGCGGAATGGTGACGTGGCTCTCGTCGCAGAAGACGAGCGCGTCCTGCGGCAGGTACTCGAAGAGAGTCGGCGGCGGCTCGCCGGGACGGCGCCCGGTGAGGTAACGGGAGTAGTTCTCGATCCCGGCGCAGCTTCCGGTCGCCGCCATCATCTCGATGTCGAAGAGCGTGCGCTGCTCCAGCCGCTGCGCCTCGAGCAGCTTGCCCTGGGCGTGGAACTCTTCGAGGCGGAGCCGCAGATCGATCTTCATCTGCTCGATCGCCTGTAGCAGCGTCGGCTTCGGCGTCACGTAATGGCTGTTGGGATAGACCGTGACCTCGTCGAGGGCGCCGGTCTTCTCGCCGGTCAGCGGATCGAACTCGTGGATCGCCTCGAGTTCGTCGCCGAACAGCGAGAGGCGCCAGGCGCGGTCCTCGTAATGGGCCGGGAACAGCTCGATCGTGTCGCCGCGCACGCGGAAGGTGCCGCGGCCGAAATTGACGTCGTTGCGGCGGTACTGCAGGTCCACCAGCTTGGCGAGGAGCTCGGTGCGATCGACGCGGTCGCCGGTCACGAGGGTGAAGGTCATCTCGGAATAGGTCTCGACCGAGCCGATGCCGTAAATGCAGGAGACCGAAGCGACGATCACCGTGTCGCGCCGCTCGAGGATGGCGCGCGTCGCCGAATGGCGCATGCGGTCGATCTGCTCGTTGATCGAGGACTCCTTCTCGATATAGGTGTCGGTCCGCGGCACATAGGCCTCGGGCTGGTAGTAGTCATAGTAGGAGACGAAGTATTCGACGGCGTTTTCGGGGAAGAAGCTCTTCATCTCGCCGTAGAGCTGCGCCGCCAGCGTCTTGTTCGGCGCCAGGATCAGCGCCGGCCGCTGCAGGCGCTGGATGACATGCGCCATGGTGAAGGTCTTGCCCGAGCCGGTGACGCCGAGCAGGACCTGGTCGCGCTCGCCGCGGGCGATGCCGGCGGAGAGCTCCTCGATCGCCTGCGGCTGGTCGCCGGCGGGCTGGAACTCCGATTGGATGACGAAGCGCTGGCCGGCCTCGGCCGAAGCGCGCGTCGTGGCAAGGAGCGGCATGGGGCTGAAGATAGGGCCGGCATCGGATCGGCGCCAGAGCCCGTTCGGGGGAGCGGCGCGACAGGAACTGAGCCGGCCGCCCGCTCTTGCGTTCCTTTCTTGCGCGCTCCCGGCGGCGCCGCCGCCGAGGCCGAAATCCGCTGCCGCGAGGCGCGTTCCGCGGTTGCGCCGCGCCGGTTGCAGCATTAGGGTACCGCGCTTCAATTCTTCCATCCGGTAGCTGCCATGACTTTTCTTGCGAACCGACTCGCGCGTGTGAAGCCCTCCGCCACGCTGGCCATGACCAAGCGCTCGATCGAAATGAAGGCGGCCGGGCGCAATGTCATCGATCTCAGCGCCGGCGAGCCCGATTTCGACACGCCGCCCAACATCATCGAAGCGGCGATCGGCGCCATGCGGCGCGGCCAGACGCGCTATACTCCCGTCGACGGCACGCTCGACCTCAAGAAGGCCATTGCCGCGAAGTTCAAGCGCGAGAATGGGCTCGACTACGCGGCGAACCAGATCATCGTCAGCACCGGCGGCAAGCAGGTGCTCTACAACGCCTTCATGGCGACGCTCAACGAAGGCGACGAGGTCATCATCCCGGCGCCTTACTGGGTGTCCTATCCCGAGATGGTGATGCTTGCCGACGGCACGCCGGTCACGCCGCCTTGCGGGGAGAACAACAGCTTCAAGCTGCGCGCCGAGGAGCTCGAGCAGGCGATCACGCCCAAGACCAAGTGGATCATCCTGAACTCGCCCTCCAATCCGACGGGCGCCGCTTACACGGAGCGCGAGCTGCGCGCGCTCGCCGACGTGCTGCTGCGGCATCCCGATGTCTGGGTGCTCACCGACGACATGTACGAGCATCTCGTCTATGACGACTTCAAGTTCACGACCATCGCTGAGATCGAGCCCAAGCTCTATCCGCGGACGCTGACCTTGAACGGCGTCTCCAAGGCCTATTGCATGACCGGATGGCGGATCGGCTTCGCCGGCGGGCCGACCGAGCTGATCAAGGCGATGACGACCATCCAGTCGCAATCGACCTCCAACGCGTGCTCGATCAGCCAGGCGGCATCGGTGGAGGCGCTCAACGGGCCCAAGGATTTCATCCCGAAGCACAATGCCAGCTTCAAGGCGCGCCGCGACCTGGTGGTGGACCGGTTGAACCGCGCCGCCGGCATCCGCTGCCCGCGGCCGGAAGGGGCGTTCTACGTCTATCCGTCCTGCGCCGGCACGCTCGGCAAGCGCACGCCCCAAGGCAAGGTGATCGGGAGCGATACCGATTTCGTCGAGTACCTCCTGGAAGCGGAGGGCGTGGCGATGGTGCAGGGCGTGGCCTTCGGCCTCTCGCCGCATTTCCGCATCTCCTACGCCACCTCGACCGAGGCGCTGACCGAGGCCTGCACCCGGATCGAGCGGGCCTGCGCGGCGCTGACCTGAGGTGATCCGGCTCGCCCGCGCCGAGGATCTCGGCTGGGTGGCCGACACCATCGCGGCCGCGTTCCGCGCCTATATCCCGCGCATGGGCCGCGCCCCCGCGCCGATCACCGCCGACCACGCGGCGTACATCGCCGCCGGCGAGGTCCATGTCTTCGAGGCCGAAGGCCAGCGGCTCGGACTCATCGTCCAGCGCGCCGAGGCCGATCATCTCTTCGTCGACATCCTGGCGGTCGCGCCCGGCGCCCAGCATCGGGGCGTCGGCCGCGCGCTGATGGGCTTTGCCGAAGACGAGGCGCGGCGCCTCGGGCTGCCGGCGCTCAGGCTCTACACCAACGCCAAGATGAGCGAGGCGCTGCGCTTCTATCCGGCGCTGGGCTTCCGTCAGGTGGCGGAGCGCCGCGAGGACGGCTTCGACCGCGTCTATTTCGAAAAGCGGCTTTA
>DASQSR010000479.1:0-6672 GCA_035642295.1 Allostellaceae bacterium
GCAGTTTGAATCAGATTTCGGGCTCGAAGGGAATCCCCTATCGATTCATTTCGACCAGATCACGCTCTAGCCTCGGCACGGGCTCGGACGAGCCTCCGCACGAGGGCGCCGAGCCGATCACGCAACGATTGCGGGGAGTGACGGAGACGGCGCGCCCGGGTCGTTGGTGACGGCGACATCGAGATCGAGCGTCACTGTGTCGAGCGCGGCTCCCGGCGCGGTCACTTGGCAATTCTGGCCGAGTTGCCAGACGAACGCGCCGGGATAGCCGCAGCCGGCGGGATCGGCGGTGGGAAAATTCGTCCCCGGCACCGGATGGGGCGCGGTCGTCGAAACCTTGAAGGCCCAGACCCGCGCTTGCGAGCGAAGCTGATGGATCTGCTCGGCGAAAGCATGCGAGCAATAGACGCTGGGCGAAAAGCCCCGCGCCGAAACGGCATCGCACCAGCCGGCGACATAGTCGCGCAAGCGCTGAGTCAGCGGCGGGCCGTTCTCGAGATCAAGATAGATGCATGATCCCCGCGCGAACGACTCGCTTTCCAGCAAGTCGGCCGCATGCTCGCCGTCGGTCGTTCCCTGGTCGAGCGAGGGGTGCTTGCTGCCGGGACCCGTCACTTGCTGTCCGACATAGATCGGGGCGATGCCCAGGCCGAGCGCGGCAATCGTGGCCCGCTTTCCCATCCAGGACGTTCCCGCGTGGCTGGGCGCCGGCCCCAGATAATAGCCGCACCAGACGAGATTGGTGTGGGCCTTGAGCCAGGCCATGACGGCGTCGCCCGGATAGTCCGATCGATCAAAGCCCGCAAATCCCGCCATCGCTGCCTCCTCCGCTCTCGTCTTCACTGTCGCCGAACCGAGCCCCGTGCTTGACGCCGCGATCCCGCGCCGGCGCGGAGGAGCAGCGCGCGCGGGCTCGGGCAAAAGCGCGTGTCGAGGCCGTCGCTGTGCCGACCGAAGAACAGGAAATAGGTGGTTGGATCCAATGCCCCGGGCCGACTATATCGCAGTCTATGGTTGCGGCGAAAAGAATTCTTCTCGTCTTAATTGAGGGGGCCCGGTACTGTCACCCCTGTGCTCGATCATCCGGCGACGGTTTCCGGGTGAGATTTGCAGGAGGTTCGACCATGACGACGATCGCGCCGCCTCCACCTCCGACCGGTGACGAGCGGGAGCAGATGTTTCCCGTCTCGCGTGATCCTCCGGCCCCGAAGCTGTTCGAACTCGGCCTCGTGCTCGGCGGAACGGTCTCCGCCGGCGCCTATACCGCGGGCGCGCTGGACTGCCTGCTCGAGATGCTCGAGAACTGGTACGACACGAACCCCGAGCATCAGGTCGTCGTCCGGCTCGCCGCCGGGGCGTCGGGCGGCGCGATTTGCGCCGGCATGCTCGGCCTGCTCTCGCGCAAGAAAGTGCCGCACATCACCGGCACCTTCACGGATCTGATCGCGTCGGATGCGCCGACCGGCAATCCCTTTTGGGACGTCTGGGTCAACCTTGTCGATGGCAAGCAGTTCCTGACCTCGACCGACATCGGTGACGGACCGCTGCTGTCGGTCCTGAACGCGGCCCTGATCGACCAGATCGCGACGGACTTGGCAAACTTCGCCCAGGTTTCGGGCAATTTTGCGCGTCCCTATTTTCCCGCTCCCTTTCGTCTCGCGGTGACGCTCGCCAATTTGCGCGGCATTCCTTACATGCTTGACGTTCCTGGCTTTGAAAGGTGGAGCGGCGGCAGCTATGTGGCCCATGACGATGTCGCGCGTTTCGCCGTGGCGAACGGGATCGATCCCAACACGCCGCTCCTGGACGGCGGCAAGCGCCTCGATGAATTCTGGGTCGATCCCGCCATCGCCGGCCGCGACAGCGACTACGTCGATTACCGGACATTGGTGTCATACGCGGTTGCCAGCGCCGCCTTTCCGGCCGGCCTTGAAGCGCGGCTGCTCGAGCGACCGGCGCGGCACTATGCGTATCGGCCCTATGTCCGACCGGAATCGAGCGGTGCGGCGGTCGAGCTCCCGCAGCCGGATTGGCAGATCATCCTCGCGGATGGCGACACCTATCAATTCGCCTCGGTTGACGGCGGGACCTTCAACAACGATCCCGTCAGCTTGGTGCATCAGGCGCTTGCCGGCATGGCGGGCGAAAATCCGCGCGCGCCAGAGAAGGCCTGCCGCGCGTTGTTCATGATCGACCCGCTCGCGGCGAAGCCGCGCGAGGCGAAAGCGCCGGCGACAGATCTCTTTTCGGTGATCGGCACTTTGGTCGGCGCCGTCACCGAAGGGGCGAGATATCTCACGGCCGACATGGCGCTGATCGCCGACCCGGACGTTTTCAGCCGGTACCAGCTCGTGCCCGCCCGCCGCGATCTCGCCAAGCTCGGCAGTGCCGCGCTCGCGACCGATTGGCTCGATGCATTCGGCGGATTCTTCTGCCGCGATTTTCGGGTGCACGATTTCCTGCTCGGGCGGCTGAACCTGCGCAACTACTTGCGCACGACCATGATCCTGCGCGGGGACAATCCTCTGTTCGATGGCTGGAGCGCCGCCAATCGCAGCCGATGGGCCGTCGATGCCGACGGCAACCGCGTCGCAGTCACCCCGGCCGCCGCGCCGTCGAGCTATTTTCTGCCGATCATTCCCGACACTGCCTATGACGGCACCGGTCCCATCGCCGTCGAGCCGGATGCCGGCAGCTTGCCCTGGCCGTGGAAGGCGCTCGATCCCGCCGATCTCCGCGATCCCGTTCGCACCAGGGTCGATGCGCTGCTGACCAAGTTGCGGAAGCAAGCACTGCCCGGTTTCGGCGGTTGGCTGCTCGGCGGCGTGCTGGCGCCGAGGCTTGCCTCGACCATCGCCGATCGCGTCATCGACATGTTCCGCGATGGCCTCGCGGATCAGGGGCTGTGGCCGAAACAGAGTTGAGGTGCGCAGCGGCTGGCGCAGGGCGAGAGGCGCCAGACCGCCCTCGCGGGCGATGCTGACGCCTCTCAAAGGAGCCGCTGCCGGCCCCCTTGGCTCGAGAGCGGGTGGGCTCGCCCCACCGCCTGCGGCGTCCGGGCGGGACGCCGCCTCACTCCGGTGCGGACCGGGTCACCGGTCCGCTCGGCGCAGCGCCCCGCGCTTCGCACCGATCGTCGAGCGGAGTCGCATCGCGCAGGACGCGCTTCCGCACCGGCGCCGCGCGGTGGCCTCAGCGGCCGACCGGCTTCGCCCGATCGGGCGGGCGTCGGAGCACCCGCCTCGATGCGTCTGGCGCCCGAAAGCGCCGGCCGCATCACCCGGAGAACCCGCCGCGGAGGGCGGGCTGCGTCGCCATTCGAATCTCTCGCTGCCGACCCACCGCCAGATGAGTCTGCGGCACCCGATCCGGGGCCGACGCTCTCGCGAGCACGGTTTTATGATCGCAGAATCCCGTTGTGCCACAAGCAGTTTTCTTGCGCGGGACGAAAATTTCTGTGCATAAAGTTGCGCAATTCGCACATCTTGTCCTTGCCTCGTCCCCAGCCTTTTCCACATGGCGTCGGCGCGCGCTGCAGCCGGCGCATGCCGGGGCAGCGTTGACTTGCGCCCGGGGCGGGGGCTACATGATCCCCGCGGCGTTGCGCCGCGCGTGCGCAAGGCATCCCGCCGAGGCATCCCGCAATGACAGAAGCCGAACGGCCGCTCTCGCCTCACCTGCAAATCTACAAGCCGCAACTGACTTCGATGCTGTCGATCAGTCATCGAGCCACCGGCCTCGCCTTGAGCATCGGCACGGTGTTCCTGGTGTGGTGGCTCGTCGCCGCGGCGACCGGCGATGCCGCCTTCGCGGCGGCGCAGTGGTTCTTCGGCTCCTGGCTCGGCCTCCTCTTCCTCTTCGCCTGGGCCTTCTCCTTCTTCTTCCATCTCTGCAACGGCATCCGTCATCTCGTCTGGGATGCCGGCTACGGTTTCGAGATCCGCACCGCCTACGCGTCGGGCTGGACCGTGGTGGCGGCGAGCGCCGTGCTCACCGTCGTCGCGTTCATCGCCGGCCTCGCCGTGCGCGGCTGATCCTCATGGCCGATCAACCGCTCAGAACGCCGCTCGGCCAGGCCATCGGCCTCGGCTCCGCCAAGGAAGGCGTGCAGCACTGGTGGGCACAGCGCGTCAGCGCAGTGGCGCTCATCGTTCTCGGCCTCTGGTTCGTCGTCTCGGTGATCGCCCATGCCGGCGCCGACCGCGCCACGGTCGTCGCCTGGCTGCACGGCCCGCTGTCGGCGATTCTCATGATCCTGACGCTGGCAGCGGTGTTCTACCACGCTGCGCTCGGCATGCAGGTGGTGATCGAGGACTATGTTCACAGCGAATGGGTCAAGGTCTCGTCGCTGGTGGCGATGCGGCTCATATGTCTGGCATTGGCGGTTGCCGGGATCTTTGCCGTGCTGCGCATCGCCTTCGGAGGCTGAGGGACCATGGCCGCTTACGAGCTCGTCGATCACAGCTATGACGTCGTCGTCGTCGGCGCCGGCGGCGCGGGGCTGCGCGCGACGCTCGGCACCACCATGGCCGGCCTCAAGACCGCCTGCATCAGCAAGGTGTTCCCGACGCGCAGCCATACCGTGGCGGCGCAAGGCGGCATCAGCGCCGCGCTCGGCAATATGGGGCCGGACGACTGGCGCTGGCACATGTACGACACGGTCAAGGGCTCGGACTGGCTCGGCGACCAGGATGCCATCGAGTACATGTGCCGCAACGCCATCCCGGCGGTGATCGAGCTCGAGCATTACGGCGTGCCCTTCTCGCGCACCGAGGCGGGCAAGATCTATCAGCGCCCCTTCGGCGGCCATACCACCGAGTATGGCGAAGGCCCGATGGCCAAGCGCGCATGCGCCGCTGCCGACCGCACCGGCCATGCCATCATCCACACGCTCTATCAGCAATCGCTGAAGCACAACGCCGAGTTCTTCGTCGAGTATTTCGCCCTCGACCTCCTGATGGACGACGAGGGCGCCTGCCGCGGCGTCGTCGCCTGGGATCTCGCCACCGGCACGTTGCACCGCTTCCGCTCCCACATGGTGATCCTCGCCACCGGCGGCTACGGCCGCGCCTATTTCTCCTGCACCTCGGCGCATACCTGCACCGGCGACGGCAACGCCATGGTGCTGCGCGCCGGCCTGCCGCTGCAGGACATGGAGTTCATCCAGTTCCATCCGACCGGCATCTACGGCGCCGGCTGCCTCATCACCGAGGGCGCCCGCGGCGAAGGCGGCTATCTCACCAACAGCGAAGGCGAGCGCTTCATGGAGCGCTATGCGCCGCATGCCAAGGATTTGGCCTCGCGCGACGTGGTGAGCCGCGCCATGACCATCGAGATCCGCGAGGGCCGCGGCGTCGGGCCCGAGAAGGACCACATCCTGCTGCATCTCGAGCATCTCGACCCGGCGGTGCTGCATGAGCGCCTGCCCGGCATTTCCGAGACGGCGAAGATCTTCGCCGGCGTCGAGGTGACGCGCGAGCCGATCCCGGTGCTCCCCACCGTCCACTACAACATGGGCGGCGTTCCCACCAACTATCACGGCGAGGCGATCGCGCCGAAGCCGGGCGATCCCGAGCACATGGTGCCCGGCCTCATGGCGATCGGCGAGGCCGCCTGCGTCTCGGTCCACGGCGCCAACCGCCTCGGCACCAATTCGCTGCTCGATCTCGTCGTCTTCGGCCGCGCCGCGGCGCATCGCGCCGCCGAGGTGGTGCGCCCGGGCGCGGCGCACAAGCCGTTGGCCGCTTCGTCCGGCGATCCTGCGCTTGCCCGGCTCGACCGGGTGCGCCAGGCCAAGGGCCGGCTCAAGGCCGCCGAGATCCGCCTCGCCATGCAGCGCACCATGCAGAACGACTGCGCCGTCTTCCGCACGCAGGAATCGCTGGACCATGGCCGCCGCCAGATCGACGACGTCGCCGCCTCGATGCGCGACCTTTCCGTCACCGACCGCTCGATGATCTGGAACAGCGATCTCGTCGAGGCGCTGGAGCTCGACAACCTCCTGGCGCAGGCGGTGGTGTCGATGCATTCGGCGGTGAACCGCACCGAGAGCCGCGGCGCGCATGCGCGCGAGGACTATCCCGAGCGCAACGACAAGGAATGGATGAAGCACACGGTGACCTGGCTCGACGGCGCCGGTACGGTGCGCATCGATTACCGGCCGGTACACATGTACACGCTGTCGAACGAAGTCCAGGTCGTGCCGCCCAAGGCGCGCGTCTACTGAACCCTAGAGCAGGAAGAGCAGCGGAGAGTCTCGAGCATGGGCGAGTTCACCCTGCCCGCCAATTCCAAGGTGGGCCCCGGCAAGACCTTCCCCGCGCCGGCCGGCGCCAAGCGGGTGAAGACCTTTAGGGTCTATCGCTGGGATCCCGAGGGGAGGGCCAATCCGCGGCTCGACACCTACGAGATCGACCGCGACGCTTGCGGGCCGATGGTCCTCGACGCCCTCATCAAGATCAAGAACGAGATCGACACCACCTTGACCTTCCGGCGCTCCTGCCGCGAGGGCGTCTGCGGCTCTTGCGCCATGAACATCGACGGCACCAACACGCTCGCCTGCCTCAAGGCGATCGACGAGGTGAAGGGCGATGTCAAAATCTACCCGCTGCCGCACATGCCGGTGGTGAAGGATCTCGTGCCGGACCTCACGCACATCTACGCGCAGTACCA
>DASQSR010000480.1:0-24555 GCA_035642295.1 Allostellaceae bacterium
CGCCACCGCGGCGCACTCGACCTTGGTCGTCGCCGACACCAATGCCGTCGAGCTCCGCCCCGGGGGCTTGGGGCGGCGGCCGCACCACGTCGCCGCCGAACGCGCCGAGCGAGAGGGCGCGCAATGGCTGCAGGCGAGCCACGACGGCTACGAGGGCATCTTCGGCCTCGTCCACCAGCGCCAGCTCTTCCTCGCCGGCGATGGCGAGGATCTCCGCGGCGAGGACCGGCTCTCCGGCCGCGCCGGGCAGGGCTTCGCCATCCGCTTCCATCTCCATCCGGCGGTGCAAGCCTCGCTGGCGCAGGACGGCACCACGGCGCTGCTGCGGCTCCCGGGCGGGCTCGGCTGGCGCCTCAGAGCCCAGGGTGCGGTGATGAGCCTTGCCGAAAGCGTCTATCTCGGCGCGGGCGAGCGGCGGAAGTCGCAGCAGGTCGTGCTGGACGGCCATGTCGGTTCGGCCGGCGCCAGCGTCAAATGGGCGCTCCGCCGCGAGGGGCGGAAGGCCGAGAAGGGCGACGAATAGCGGGCGCGCCGCGACCGGGCGATGCCGGGACGCGCTATTGCGTCAGCGCCGCACCGCCGGCGGGCGCGCCGGTCTGGGGATCGACCGGTTGCATGGCACCGTTGGTCGGCGGCGGCGAGCCACAGCCCGCCAGCAGCGCGGCCAGCGCAACCAGGACGAGGACGGATCGGCGCATCGACGCACCTCCACGGCAGCTTCACCCGGCAAACGCGGCGGCGCGGCGGCTTGATCCCCGGCGGCCTCGGCCCTATCGTCCTTCCCCGTTCCGTCCCGGGATGCCAATGTCCGACGACCAACTTCGCCCGATCGCACGGGCGCTTCTTTCCGTTTCCGACAAGACCGGCCTCGTCGATTTCGCCCGCGCGCTCGCCGCCCGCGGGATCGAGCTCGTCTCCACCGGCGGCACGGCGGGCGCGCTCGCCGCGGCCGGGCTTGCCGTGCGCGACGTGGCGTCGGTCACCGGCTTTCCCGAGATGCTCGACGGCCGGGTCAAGACGCTGCATCCGGCGATTCATGGCGGCCTCCTCGCGCGCCGCAGCGATGCCGCGCACCGCGCCGCGCTCGAGCGCCACGGCATCGGCGCCATCGACCTGCTGGTGGTGAACCTCTATCCCTTCGCCGCCACCGTCGCGCGCGGCGCCGCGTTCGACGACTGTGTCGAGAACATCGATATCGGTGGCCCCGCGCTGATCCGCGCCGCGGCCAAGAACCACGAGGACGTGGCCGTCGTCACCGACCCCGCGGATTATGCCGAGGTCATCGCGGAGATCGAGCGGCTCGGCGGCGCAACCGGGATCGCGCTCCGCCGCCGCCTCGCCGGGCTCGCCTATGCCCGCACCGCGGCTTACGACGCCGCCATCGCCCACTGGTTCGGAGCGCAGCGCGGCGAGACCTTCCCGCCCGTGCTGGCGCTCGGGGCGAGCCTCAAAGAGACGCTGCGCTATGGCGAGAATCCGCACCAGCAGGCGGCCTTCTACGTCACCGGCGAACAGCGTCCCGGCGTCGCCTCGGCGGCGCAGCTGCAGGGCAAGGAGCTGTCCTTCAACAACCTCAACGACACCGACGCGGCCTTCGAGCTCGTCGCGGAGTTCGAGGAACCGGCGGTCGCCATCATCAAGCACGCCAATCCCTGCGGCGTGGCCCAGGGCGGGACACTCGCCGACGCTTATGCCCGCGCGCTCGCCTGCGATCCCCTCAGCGCTTATGGCGGCATCATCGCGGTCAACCGGCCGCTCGACGGCGCCACCGCCGAAGCCGTGGCGAAGCTCTTCGCCGAGGTGGTGATCGCGCCGGCGCTCACGCCCGAGGCAGAGGCGGCACTGAAGCGGCGGACGCAGCTTCGCCTGCTGGTGACCGGCGGCCTGCCGGATCCGGCCGCGCCCGGCATGACGCTGCGCTCGCTCGCCGGCGGCTATCTGCTGCAGACCCGCGACAATGGCCGCATCGCACCGTCCGAGCTGCGCGTCGTGACGCGGCGCGCGCCGAGCTCGGCCGAAATCGCCGATCTCGTTTTCGCCTTCCGCGTGGCCGAGCACGTCAAGTCGAACGCCATCGTCTATGCCAAGGCAGGCGCGACCGTCGGGATCGGCGCCGGGCAGATGAGCCGCGTCGACAGCTCGCGCATCGCCGCCTGGAAGGCCGCCGAAGCCGGCAAGGCCGCAGGCCTCGCCGAGAGCCCGGCCAAAGGCTCGGTGGTCGCGTCCGATGCCTTCTTCCCCTTCGCCGACGGCCTCGAAGCCGCGGTCGAAGCCGGCGCCACCGCCGTCATCCAGCCCGGCGGCTCGGTGCGCGACGCGGAGGTGATCGCCGCCGCCGACAAGGCCGGCATCGCCATGGTGTTCACGGGAATGCGGAATTTCCGCCACTGAAGACGAGTTGTCAGTTTTCAGTTGTCAGTCGTCAGTTCGGGTGACGCCGCGACTGACAACTGAGCACTGATCACTGACAACTAACTCTTCAGATACATCTTCCGCCATCCACCTCGAGCGCGACGCCGGTGATGAAGGCGCCTTCGTCCGAGGCGAGGTAGAGCGCGGCATTGGCGACGTCGCGGGGCGCGGCGAAGCGGCCGAGCGGGATCGAGGCGAGGAACTTGGCGCGCAGCTCCGGCGTGTCGCCGCCCATGAAGCTCGGCAGCAGCGGCGTGTCGCCGGCGACGGGACACAGCGCGTTGACGCGGATCTGCTCGGGTGCCAGCTCCTGCGCCATCGCTTTCGACAGCATCACCACCGCGCCCTTCGAGCCGCAATACCAGACGAGCCCGGCCCGCGCGCGAATGCCGGCGGTCGACGCGGTGTTGAGGATCGCGCCGCCGCCGCCCTGACGGCGCATCACCGGCAGGACATGGCGCGCGGAAAGATAGATCGACTTTACGTTGACGGCGAAGACGCGGTCGAAGGTGGCTTCATCGACGCCGAGCATCGGGCCGTTCTTGTGCGTCGTGCCGGCATTGTTGACGAGGATGTCGATGCGGCCGAAGCGCTCCAGCGTGCGCTTGACCAGGCCCGCCATCTGCTCGTCGCTGGCGACATCCGCGCGCACGTAGATGGCGCCGCCCTGGCCGGCGCTGCGCTCGATCTCGCCGGCGACGCGCTCGCCGCCGCGGTCGTCGATGTCATTGATGACGAGCTTTGCGCCTTCCTCGGCAAAACGTTTGGCGATCCCTTCGCCGAAGCCTGAGCCCGCTCCGGTGACGATCGCAACTTTTCCCTGGAGCCGCATGTTTTCCTCCTTCGGGTTCTTGTCCCCGAGGAGGTACCAGGAATCAGTGGCTCAGGCGAGAATGTCGAGGAGGCGGCCACGGCTGCTGCCCGCGGGCGCTGGCGGCGGCGTAGCGCTGCCGGAGGGAGGCGGCGCGTCGCCATCGCTGGGCCGCGCCGGCCCGGCAGGCTGGCGCTGCTGCAGCAAGGCGAGGTTGATCGGCGACAGCGCCAGGGGCGGCGACGGCGGCATGGGGACGCGAAGTATTCCAGCAGCGAATGAAAGCCCGGTTAATGCAATCGAATGGTATTTACCCCGATCGGATACACACTGTTACAAAACCTCACAATTCCTTACTTCATTCGGACGACTCAACCGTCGATCCTGTTGCCGTGGAAATCGATAAACCCGGGAGCGACGGTGGAGCAAGCAGAACCGGCGCTGCACTACTCGCGGTCGACGCGACTGGAACCGCTTGAAGGATGGAGGAGCAGGTGGGGCATCTCGAGAGGAGCGGAGACACGATCTTTCCGGGATCAGCGAACGGCAACGGCAGCGGCGCGACCGCGGTCGCCTGCACGCTGGCCATCGTCGATCACAGCCGGCTGAGGCGCGAATGCCTGCGCCTTGCCTTGTCGCAGCACAGTCCGCAGTGGCGGATTGCCGACTGGCCGAGCGCGAGCGAGCTGCTGCGCAGCCTCGGCGCGAGCGAGAGCGTCGATCTCGTCATCATCGGCGCGGCGACGGCCGAGCATGTCGATCTGGCGCAGCTCGAGGCGGTGCGCGACGCCCTGCCGAGCGCGCCGGCGGTGATCATCGCTGAGAATGCCAACCCGCATCGCGCGCGGCAGATCCTCAACGCCGGGGCGCGCGGCTTCCTGCCGACGAGCCTCAGCCTCAAGGTGCTGATGGGCGCGCTCGAGCTGGTGCTGGCCGGCGGCGTCTATGTGCCGTCATCGCTGCTGGAGAGCGCGGCGCAGGGGCATGGGCTGTGGGAAGGCGAGGATCAACCGGCGGAGCCGTGGTCCGAGCTGACCCGGCGCCAGCGCGACGTGCTCGGCCTGATCTCGCAAGGCAAGTCGAACAAGCTCATCGCCGACGCGCTGTCGATGTCGGAGAGCACGGTGAAGGCGCATGTGAAGCAGATCATCAAGCGCCTGCACGTGTCGAACCGCACGCAGGCGGCGCTGCTGGCGACGGGCCACGGGCCGTTTGCGGCGCCCATCCTGAACGGCGCGCATGCCGCGAACGGCGCGCTGGCGCGTTAGCGCCGACTGAGACGTTCTTCGACGCCGCTCCCCCCGCGGCGTAGAAAGGGACCCGGCGCAGCCCCCCCGCGGCCGGGTCCCAGCTTTTTGGGGCGCGGGAATGCTAGCCCCCGCTAATGGTTTCCCCGCGACCACTGATGATCCCTGATCCGGAACCTCCAAGAAGTTGCGGAAATGGTCCACCCCCTCATACCTTCGCATGAGCGGAACGGAGGAGGTACGCGCGAAAGCGCCGCAGCTCGCTTGTCTCGTCTGCCCGCTCCGACCTAAATTTGATGCGGATTCCGATGGATAAGCCGGCGGCAGCATCGCCGCCGCGAGTGGGAGGGAAGCCACCATGGATACCAGCCTGTTTCCCGTGCCCGAGCCGGTCGCCCGCGGGGCCTGGATCGACGAGGCCACATATTTCAGCCTCTACGAGCGGTCGCTCCGCGATCCCGACGGCTTCTGGGGCGAACAGGGCAAGCGGCTGCACTGGATCAAGCCCTATACCAAGGTGAAGAACACGCGCTTCACCGGCGACGTCGCCATAAAGTGGTACGAGGACGGCACGCTCAACGCCGCTTACAACTGCATCGACCGGCATCTGGCGACACGCGCCGACCAGACAGCGATCCTCTGGGAAGGCGACAGTCCGAACGAGCACAAGCATGTCAGCTATGCCGAGCTCCACGACAGCGTCTGCCGCCTCGCCAACGTGCTGAAATCGCGCGGTGTCAAGAAAGGCGATCGCGTCACCATCTACATGCCGATGATTCCCGAGGCGACGTTTGCCATGCTCGCCTGCGCGCGGATCGGCGCCGTCCATTCCGTCGTCTTCGGCGGCTTCTCCCCCGACAGCCTGATCGGCCGTATCCAGGACTGCCGCTCGACCATCGTCATCACCGCCGATGAAGGGCTGCGCGGCGGCCGCAAGGTGCCGCTCAAGGCGAATACCGATGCGGCGCTGAAGCAATGCCCGGAAGTCACGACGGTGGTCGTCGTACGCCGTACCGGCGGCGCCATCGGCTGGGTCGAGGGCCGCGATCTCTGGTATCACGAGGCGATGGCCGCGGCGGCGAAGGACTGCCCGCCGGTCGAGATGAGCGCCGAGGATCCGCTCTTCATTCTCTACACGTCGGGCTCGACCGGGAAACCCAAGGGCGTTCTGCACACCACTGGCGGCTATCTCGTGTTCACCTCGCTGACGCATCAATACGTCTTCGACTATCACGACGGCGACGTCTACTGGTGCACCGCCGATGTCGGCTGGGTGACCGGGCACAGCTACATCGTCTACGGCCCGCTCGCCAACGGCGCCACCACGGTGATGTTCGAGGGCGTGCCCAATTACCCCGACGCTTCGCGCTTCTGGCAGGTGATCGACAAGCACAAGATCAACATTTTCTACACCGCGCCGACGGCGATCCGCGCGCTGATGCGCGAGGGCGAGCATTTCGTCGAGAAGACCTCGCGGCGCGCGCTGAAGCTGCTCGGCTCGGTGGGCGAGCCGATCAACCCCGAGGCGTGGCTCTGGTATCACCGCGTCGTCGGCGACGGGCGGCTGCCGATCGTCGACACCTGGTGGCAGACCGAGACGGGCGGCATCCTGATCACGCCGCTCCCCGGCGCGACGCCGCTGAAGCCGGGCTCGGCGACGCGGCCCTTTTTCGGCGTGAAGCCGGTGATCGTCGACGGCGAGGGCAACACGCTCGAAGGCGCGAGCGAAGGCAATCTCTGCATCGCCGACAGCTGGCCCGGGCAGATGCGCACCGTGTTCGGCGATCACAAGCGCTTCATCGAGACCTATTTCTCGACCTTCCCCGGCAAGTACTTCACCGGCGACGGCGCAAGGCGCGACGAGGACGGCTATTACTGGATCACCGGCCGCGTCGACGACGTCATCAACGTCGCCGGCCACCGGCTCGGCACCGCCGAGGTGGAAAGCGCGCTGGTGGCGCATCCCAAGGTCGCGGAAGCGGCGGTGGTGGGCTATCCCCATGACATCAAGGGACAGGGCATCTACGCCTATGTCACCTTGAAGGCGGGCCAAGAGCCGGACGAGCCGCTGCGTCAGGAGCTGGTGAAGTGGGTCCGCCAGCACATCAGCCCGATCGCCGCGCCCGATCTCGTGCAATGGGCGCCCAACCTGCCGAAGACGCGCAGCGGCAAGATCATGCGGCGCATCCTGCGCAAGATCGCCGCCAACGAGCATGAGCAGCTGGGCGACGTCTCGACTCTCGCCGATCCCGCCGTGGTGACGGACCTGGTCGAGAACCGGATGAATCGCGGCTAGCACGACGCCGCGGGAGAGAGGGAGAAGTACCTTGAAAATTGCTCGAGCGATGATGATCGCGGCGGCGATGTTGGGCCTTGCCGCCTGCGCCAGCACCAGCAGCCGCATGGCGGCGGCGCCCGAGCCGGCAGTGGTTGCGGCGCCGCAGCTGGACAAGACAACCGTCGTGTTCTATCGCTCCTCGGTGTTCGGCGGCGCGATACAGTCATCCGTCTTCGACATCACTACCGACCCACCGGCCTTCGTCGGCATCATCTCGAGTGGCATGAAGCTCGCCTATGTCTCGCCGCCGGGCGCGCGGCGCTTCATGGTGATCGGCGAAGCCGCCGATTTCATGGACGCACATCTGCTGCCGGGACGCACCTACTACGTGCTGGTGGCGCCGCGCATGGGCGTCTGGAAGGCGCGCTTCTCGCTGCGCCCCAGAACCGCCGACGACAAGGAGATGCAAGAGCAGCTCGCAACCTGCAAATGGTACGACAACACGCCAGCCTCCCAGCAATGGGCGCAGGAGAATTTGCCGGAGATCCTCGCGCGGGAGAAGGAATACCTGCCGGAATGGCTGGCGAAAGGCGACGACAAGCCGGCGTTGCAGCCTGAGAACGGACGCTAGCCGCGGTTCACGCCGCCGGCCGCACCTCCTCGAGCCCGTCCTCGTCGCGCGCCTGGATGGTGGTGCGCACCATCACGCGCGGCTCGGCGAGCGGCCAGGGACGGCCGCGATGGAGCGTGGCGCGGTTGTCCCACATCACGACATCGCCGGGACGCCAGCGGTGGAGATAGGTGTGGCCCGGCACCGTCGCAAAAGCGATGAGCTCGGCGAGCAGCGCCTTCGCCTCGTTGTCACCCGTGCCGTCGATCGCATAGGCGTGCGAGGCGATATAGAGCGCGCGGCGGCCATTGACGGGGTTGCGCCAGCTCATTCGCCAGCGCACCGGCGGCAGCGCCGCGCGCTCTTCCGGCGTCATCAGCTCGGGATGGATCTGGTCGCGCGAGTTCGCGTAGGAGTGCGTGGCGATCGCGTCGCGGAGCCGCTCCTGCCGCTCCGGCAACAGCCGCTCCCAGGCGCGCCGCGTCGAGGCGAACTCGGTCTCGCCTCCGGCTTGCGGCAGAATCCGCGCCGACAGCACCGAGGCCAGCGCCGGCGTCGCCTTGAAGGAGCTGTCGGTGTGCCACAGCTGGTTGGCGCGGGCGCGCCAGACCTGGCGATGGTTCTCCGGGACGACCCGGCCCTCCGCATCGAGATTGTTGAGCCGGCTGTAGAAGGTGCCGTGCCCGACGGAGCCCACCTTCACCCGCTCGAGGGGACCGAAGGCGCGGGAGAAGGCGGCCTGGACATCGTCGGTCACCTCCTGCGCGCGGAACAGCAGCAGCGAATGCGCGTCGAAGGCGGCGCGCACCGCGCGGTAGGCCGCATCGCTCGAGGCCACGTCGATGAGGTCGACGCCGCAGAGCTCGGCGCCGAAGCCTTCGGCCAGCGGACGCACTTCCATTCTCCCCTCCCGGCTTGCCGGATGCCTAGCCTCCGCTAAGACGTCGCCCCGATGCAAGCCCCTTGCGCGCGCCGGGCGGCAGGGCTCAGAAGCCGTGATCGCGCAGGATCGGCTCGATCCGGCGGCGCGCCGCCTCGGTCCGCGCCCGCTCGCGCGCCAGAACATAGCGGTCGCAGCCGGCGCGCTGCGCCGCCGCTTCGGCATCCTCGAAGGTCTCGAGCTGCTTGGCGGCGGCGTCAGCCGAGAGATAGCGCAGAATGAAATCATAGAACTGCTGGCGCGCCGCGGTATCGCGCTCGCCGCAGGCGGCGGCGCGCCCGGCCGCCGCGCCCCAGGCGGCGTCAAGACGCGGCGTCTCCCGCTCGAGCGCGGCCCACTCCGCGGCGCTGAAGCTGGCGCCGGCGCCGGTCAGGAGAAGCAGCGCCACGGCGGCCGGGATGGAGCGCCAGAGCACAGATGGTTTGCCGGGTATTCTCATCGCCGCCTCGCCAAAGGACCCTGCGCTCAGGCTTTCCGCGGCAACGCCGCCGGAAGTGGTTGCAAGCGCCGCCGGCGCCGCTAGGCTGCCCAGGCCCCCGCGACGAAGCCGACCAAGCGGCCGGAGATCGCGCTTATGGACACGGTGCTGCTGTCGCGCCTGCAGTTCGCCTGGACCATCGGCTACCACATTCTGTGGCCCGCTTACACTATCGGCGTCTCCGGCTTCATCGTTCTCGTCGGCGTGATCGGCCTGGCGACGAAGCAACCGGTCTGGCGCGAGCTGCAGCGCTTCTGGACCCATCTCTTCGCGCTGGGCTTCGCCATGGGCGTCGTCACCGGCGTCGTCCTGTCCTACGAGATCGGCACCAACTGGGGCATCTTCGCCGAGAAGACCGCCAACGTCATCGGCCCCTTTTTCACCTATGAAGTGCTGACGGCCTTCTTCCTCGAAGCGGGGTTCATCGGCGTCATGCTGTTCGGCATGAACCGCGTCGGACCCAAATTCCATCTCTTCGCCTGTGCCATGGTGGCGCTCGGCGCGCTCTTCAGCGCCTTCTGGATTCTCGCCGCCAACAGCTGGATGCAGACGCCGGCCGGGTTCACCATCGATGCCGACGGCAAGTTCGAAGTCACCTCGTGGTGGCAGGCGGTGTTCACGCCGTCGCTGCCCTGGCGCTTCCTGCACATGGTGACCGCGGCCTATATCGCCGGCGCGTTCGTCGTGCTCGGCGTCTCGGGCTTCTATCTCTGGCAGCGGCGTCACCTTGCGTTCGCGCGCGCCGGCTTCTCGCTCGCGCTCTGGATCGCGCTGGTGCTGACGCCGCTGCAGATCTTCCTCGGCGATCAGCACGGCCTCAACACCCGCGAGCACCAGCCGGTGAAGCTCGCCGCGATCGAGGCGCGCTGGAACACGGCGCGGCACGTGCCATTGACGCTCTTCGCCTGGCCCGACATGGCTGCGGCGCGCAACGATTATGCCGTCGACATTCCCGATCTCGGCAGCCTCATCCTCACTCATTCCTGGGACGGCGAAGTGAAGGGACTGAAGGAGGTGCCGCCGCAGGACCGGCCCTACGTCCCGCTGCCCTTCTTCGCCTTCCGCCTGATGGTTGGCATCGGCCTGCTGCTGCTGGCGATTGCGCTCGCCGGCGCCGTGCTGCGCTGGCGCGGCCGCCTCTACGAGGCGACCTGGTTCGCAAAGCTCTGCGCCTTCTCGAGCCCGCTGCCCTTCATGGCTGTCCTCGCCGGCTGGACGGTGACCGAGACCGGGCGTCAGCCCTACGTCGTCTACGGCTATCTGCGCACCGCGGAAGCGGCGGCGCCGGTGGCGGCGTCGGCGGTCGCGACCTCGCTCATCCTCTTCGTCATCGTCTATCTCGTGCTGCTCGGCGCCTTCTTCTTCTATGCGACGCGGCTGGTGCTGCGCGGCCCGGCCGAAGAGCCGCCGGAAGCACCAGAGCGCACGCGGCCCGGCATCGACGCCGCGCCGGCGCGGACCTGGTCGGTTGCGCCCAAGCAGGCGGGGCCCTGGGGCGGCGGACCCTGGGACAAGTTCAAATGACACTCGACCTGCCGCTGCTCTTCGCCCTGGTGCTGGCTTTCGGCGTTGCCATGTACGTCGTCATGGACGGCTTCGATCTCGGCATCGGCATCCTGTTCCTGTTGGCGCCGAGCGATGCCGATCGCGACGCGATGATGAATTCGGTGGCGCCGATCTGGGACGGCAACGAGACCTGGCTGGTGCTTGGCGGCACGCTGCTCATCGGCGCGTTTCCGGTCGCTTACGGGACGCTGCTCCCCGCCCTCTACGTGCCGCTGGTGTTGATGCTCTTCGCCCTCATCTTCCGCGGCATCGCCTTCGAGTTCCGCTTCCGCGCCGCGCGCTTTCGCCGGGTCTGGGACTGGGCCTTCGCCGGCGGCTCGATGCTCGCGGGATTCTCCCAGGGGGTCGTGCTCGGCGCCTTCATCGACGGCGCGGCCGAGCCGCCGCAGCCGCTTGGCTTCTTCAGCGCCTTCGCGCTCGTTTGCGGGCTTGGCCTCCTCGCGGGCTATGTGCTGCTCGGCGCGACCTGGCTCATCCTCAAGACCGCCGGCTCGACCGCCGCTTTCGGCCGGCGCGCGGCGCGGCCGGCGCTGCTGGCGACGCTCGCCGTCATCGCGCTGGTCAGCATCTGGACGCCGCTGGCGCATGAGCCGATTCTCGAGCGCTGGTTCAGCCTCCCCAACATCCTCTTCCTCTGGCCGGTGCCCTTCGTCACCGCCGCGACGGCGGTCGTCATCTGGCGCACCGTGCCGGGCACGCGTGAAGCGCTGCCGTTCCTCGGCTCGATCTTTCTCTTTTTGCTCGCCCTGTCGGGGCTCGGCGTCAGCATCTTTCCCTACGCCGTGCCGTGGCGGGTGACGCTGTGGCAGGCCGCGTCCTCGACGCCGACGCTCGACTTCATCGGCGTCGGCGTGCTCGTCATCCTGCCGATCATCCTCGCCTATCTCGGCTTTGCCCATTGGGTCTTCCGCGGCAAGGCCGATGCCGGGACCGGCTACGGTCATTGAGCGAGGCCGTCAGCCGTCCGCGATCAGCGCGCGGCCCTCGGCTGCGTCCGCGCCGCCCATGCCGCGGCGAGGGCGGCGAAGTCGGGTGGCTGGCGCGGAAAGTTTACCGTGGCTGCGGGAATGGCGACCCAGGGCTGGGCATGATCGGTCCAGATATGGCCGACGGCCGCGAGCCAGGAGGTGTCGTCCAGCGTCCCCGGCTTCACGATCGCGACCTGGGGGTTGCGCTCGGGCAGGTGATAGAGCCGCGCGCCGCACGTGCGGCACAGTAGACAGAGCGTCGCCGTGCCGCTGGCGGTGGCGCTGCCCGGGCGGAGCCATTCCCTCGGCGCCCCCGCCGTGATGCCGATCGCCTCGCGCGCCACCACCATGGAGAGGGCAAAGGCAGCGCCGGTCTGGCGCTGGCAGTCGCGGCAATGACAGGCATAGACGGTGACCGGCGCCGCGGCGATGCGATAGCGGACCTCGCCGCACTGGCAGCCGCCGGTCAGCGGCAGCGTCATCATGAGAGATCAACCGCGTAGCGCTTCAGGTCAGCGAGGTCGCAATAGTCGAGCGCGCCTTCATGCGTGGCGCGGAGCGCGACGCGCGGCGCCTGCCCGGCCTCGAACGCCTCCTGCCAGCGCGGCGCACAGAGGCACCAGCGGTCGCCAGGCTTCAACCCGGGAAAGCCGAACGCCGCCACCGGGGTCGAGAGATCGTTGCCGCGCGCCTTGGAGAAGGCGAGAAACTCGGCGGTCATCACGACGCAGACGGTGTGGCTGCCGCTATCTTCCGCCGAGGTGTCGCAGCAGCCGTTGCGGAAGAATCCGGTCACCGGATCGACGGAACAGCTCTCGAGCCGTTCGCCCAGCACATTGCGGGACGGTCTGCGTCCGCTTCCTCCCGCCTGGTCCCTCGGCATGGCACTCTCCTTCCGCTATCGCGCGGAGGATACCGCGAGACGGCGCCTGCCGCTATCCCGCGAGCGAGCCCTTGAGCGCGCGGTTGGCGACAATGAGCATGGCGATGTCGGGATTGGGCGCGGCCTCGATCTCGCGCAGCAGCGCCTCGACGCCGAAGAGGGCGCCGGCATTCGCTTCCAGCCAGGGGCCGAAATCGCGCCCTTCGGCGATCGCCTTGGCAGTGAAATCCCCCTGATGGGCGTAGAAATCCTCCTGCAGCGCGTCGACCGCCACCTTCTGCCAGGCGGTATGCGGCTTGAGCCGCCGCGCCGCCATGCGCAGCGCGTCGAGGCGGAAGCGCGCGCCGACGGCATAGAAGCCGCGCCCGATATCGATGATGCCGAGGCCGCTGCCGAGCCCGAGGCGGACGATGTCGACGGCGGAGACGAGGAAGTCGAGCCGCGCTGCCATCAGCGCCGCTTCGGACGGAACGCGGCGCTCGATCAGCGCGTCGGCGCGGCGCGCCAGCTCGGCGCGCTGCGGCGGCGGCAGGATTACGGTGATGCTGTCGGCGAGCGACTCGATTCCGGGGCGGAAGCTGTCCACCTGCGCCTCGATGTCGAGAGGGCCGCCGCCGCGCAGGAACCACGCGGTGGCGCGTTCCAGCAACCGGTTGCCGGCAAGCAGCATCTCGGTCTGGGTCTGCGCGGTAACAATGGTGTCGAGCTTGCTCACCGCGCGCCACAGGGTCTCGAGGTCGAAGACCTGCTTCACGATCATGTACGCGCGGGTGATGTCGCCGGCGGCGCGTCCCGTGCGCTCGCGCATCTCCGCCAGGAAGGTGATACCGGCGCGGTTGACGAGGTCGTTGGCCGCGACCGTCGCGATGATCTCCTTGCGCAGCCGGTGCCCGGCAATCGCGGGGCGGAAGCGTTCGACCAGCGCCGGCGGGAAATAGGTCAGGAGATCGCGTTCGAGTTGCGGATCCTCGGCCAAGTCGGATTCGGCAAGCTCATGCGCGAGCGAGGTCTTCACATAGGCCATGAGCACCGCGAGCTCGGGCCGCGTCAGGCCGTGTCCCGCCGCGCCGCGGGCGGCAAGCTCCTCGTCGCCGGGCAGGAACTCGACGGCGCGGTCGAGCTCGCCCGCCCGCTCCAGCGCGCGCATGACGCGAATCTGCTGATCGAGCCGCTCCGCCCCCTGCGCCTCGGCCAAGGTGAGGGTCAGCCCCTGCAGGTAATTGTCGGCAAGCACGAGATCGGCCACCGCGTCGGCCGTGGCGTGGAGCAGCGTGTTGCGCTGTTTCACCGTGAGATCGCCGGCGCTCACCACCGAATCCAGCAGAATCTTGATATTGACCTCATGGTCGCTGGTGTCGACACCGGCCGAATTGTCGATCGCATCGGTGTTGATATGGCCGCCCTTCTGGGCGAAGGCGACGCGGCCCTGTTGCGTCACGGCAAGGTTGGCACCCTCGCCGACGACGCTGGCGCGCAGCGTATCGGCGTCCACGCGGACTGCGTCGTTGGCGCGGTCACCGACATCGGCGTGGCGCTCCGCCTTCGCCTTGACATAGGTGCCGATGCCACCGAACCACAGCAGATCGACCGGCGCGCGCAGGATGGCCTGGATCAGCTCTGCCGGCGTCAGCGTCTTGTCGGTGACGCCAAGGCGCCGGCGCACCGGCTCGGTCAGGTCGATCGACTTGACGCCGCGGTCGAAGACCCCGCCGCCGTCGGAGATGAGCGTGCGGTCGTAGTCCGCCCAGCTCGATCGCGGCAGCTCGAAGAGGCGCCGCCGCTCGGCAAAGCCGCGCGCCGGATCGGGATCGGGATCGAGGAAGATGTGCCGGTGATCGAACGCGGCGACCAGCTTGGTGTGCGGCGAGCGCAGCAGGCCGTTGCCGAAGACGTCGCCGGACATGTCACCGACGCCGACCACGGTGAAATCGGTCTTTTGAATGTCGACGCCACGCTCGCGGAAATGGCGCTTCACCGTCTCCCAGGCGCCGCGCGCGGTGATGCCGAGCTTCTTGTGGTCATAGCCTTCCGACCCGCCCGAGGCGAAGGCGTCGCCGAGCCAGAAGCCGTACTCGGCGGAAACGCCGTTGGCGATGTCGGAGAAGGTGGCGGTACCCTTGTCGGCGGCGACGACGAGATAGGGATCGTCGCCATCATGGCGCACCACCGCGGGCGGCGGCTCGATCATCCCGCCGACGATGTTGTCGGTGAGGTCGAGCAATCCGCGCAGCAGCGTCTTGTAGCATTCGACGCCTTCCGCCTGCCACGCCTCGCGCGCGAGGCCGGTGCGCTTCACGACGAAGCCGCCTTTCGAGCCGGTCGGCACGATGACCGCGTTCTTCACCACCTGCGCCTTCATCAGGCCGAGGATCTCGGTGCGGAAATCCTCCTTGCGGTCGGACCAGCGGATGCCGCCGCGCGCCACCTTGCCGGCACGGAGATGGAGGCCCTCCATGCCCGGGCTCAGCACATAGATCTCGTAGAGCGGGCGGGGCAGCGGCAGCAGCTCGATCTCGCGGCTGGCCAGCTTCACTGAGAGATAGGACTTGGCCTCGCCGGAGGGCAGGCGCTGGAAGTAGTTGGTGCGGAGGCTCTTGCGGATCAGCAGCAGATAGCTGCGCAGGATGCGGTCTTCATCGAGTCCCTGCACGCCGTCGAGCGCGCGCTCCACGGCGAAAGCGGCGCGCGACTCTTCGGTGTCGCGCTCGGCCTCGCGCGCCGGGTCGAACCGGTACTCGAACAGCCGCACCAACCCGGCGGCAATATCGGGATGCGCCGCAAGCGCGTCCTCCATGTAGGCCTGGCTGTAGGTGCTGCCGGCTTGGCGCAACACCTTCGAGTAGAGCCGCAGCACCGTCACCTGGCGCCAGTCGAGGCCGGCGCCGAGCACGAGGCGGTTGAGCCCGTCGCTCTCCATCGCGCCGGACCAGATGCTGAGGAACGCTTCTTCGAAGCGCACGCGGTCGCGCGCCACATCGACCATGCCGGCCGGTGCCATAAGGCTGAAATCCTGCAGCGACAGCGCCGGACTCCCGCCGGGCGTCACGACATAGGGGACCTCGGCAATCGCCTTGAGGCCGAGATGCTCCAGCACCGGCAGCACGTCCGAGAGCGCCAGCGGCGCGCCCTGGCGGTAGATCTTGAGCCGCAGCTCGGCCTCGCCGCTTTCGAGCGTCCGGTAGAGGCTGACGGCGATGCCGCCCTTCTGCCGCAGCTCTTCGAAGCGCTCGATGTCGCAGACCGCGAGCGCGGCGCTGAAGCGTTCGCGATAGGCCGTCGGGAAGGCGTCGCCATAGCGGCGCAGCAGCGTCGTGCCGACCTCCTCGCCGAGCGAATCGGCGAGCGCGCCGCCAAGGCGGTCGGCCCAGCTCCGTCCCGCTTCGGCCAGCCGCTTTTCCACGGCGGCGACGTCGACGAGCGAAAACCGCCCGGGCGGGATTCGCAGGATGAAGTGCACGCGCCCGAGCACCGACTGGTCGAGCTGCGTCGTGAATGTCTCGCTCACGCCGCCGAAGGCCTCTTCGAGAATGGCGGCAAAGCGCTGGCGCAGCGCCGTGTCGTAGCGCTCGCGCGGGACGTAGACGAGGCAGGAGACGAAGCGCTCGAACGGGTCGCGGCGCACGAACAGCGCGACGCGCTGGCGTTCCTGCAGATTGAGAATACCAAGCGCCGTCGCCAGCAGCTCGTCGGCGCCGATCTGGAACAGCTCGTCGCGCGGATAGGTCTCGAGAATGTGCAGCAGCGCTTTTCCGTCATGGCTTTGGCTGCCGAATCCGGAGCGTTCCATGACATGCTCGACCTTGCGGCGGAGCAGCGGGATCTGACGCGGGCTGCGGCTGTAGGCGAGCGAGGTGAAGAGGCCGGTGAAGAGCCGCTCGCCGACCGCTTTGCCGCGCTTGTCGAACACCTTGACGCAGACCACGTCCATGTGCACCGGGCGGTGCACGACGGCGCGCCGGTTCGACTTGCTGAGCATGAGGAGGCGCGGCTCGCGCAGGAATTCGCGCACATCGGGCGGCAGCGTGGCGAAGTTCCGCAGGCCGTCGAAGACGGTATAGCTGTCCTCGCGCAGGATGCCGAGGCCGCTGTCGGAGACGATGTCGAGGCCGCTGCCGCGCGCCCCGCCCTCGCCTGCCTCGCCGAAGCGGTACTCGCGAAATCCCAGGAAGGTGAAGTTGTCGTCGTCGAGCCAAGCGAGGAAATCGAGCGCCTCTTCGCGCTCCGGCGCCGCCAGCGGCGGCGGACTGGCCTTGAGCTCGGCGACGATCTCGGCGAGCCGCGCGCGCATCTTCGACCAGTCCTCGACGGCGACACGCACCTCGGCAAGCACTCGTTCGAGTACGGCGGCGAGCTCGGCCAGCCGGGCGGGGTCGGTCTCCTCGCTGACCTCGACATGCATGCAGGATTCGCGCAGCGCCTCGCCGTTGGCCTTGGCTTCGGGCGCAAAGAGCCGCGTGAGGCGGCCGCGCTCGTCGCGCGCGACGCGCAGAATCGGGTGGATGACGAGGTGTACCGTGACGTTGTGCTGCGCCAGCGCGGCGGTGACGCTGTCGACGAGGAAGGGCATGTCGTCGTTGACGATTTCGACGATGGTGCGCGGCGATTGCCAGCCATGTTCCTCGAGGCGCGGATTGATCACGCGCAGCTTGGTGCGACCGGGCATGCGCGTTTCGGCGAATCGCCAGAGCGACAGCGCCGCGCCGTAGAGCTCGTCGGCGGAGCGGTTGAGGATATCCTCGGGCGGGACATGGCCGTAGAATTGGCGCAAGAACTCGCCAACGTCGTCGCCGCGCTCGCCTTTGAGGCGCTGCGCCGCCAGTTCCGCCGCGGCCTCGACCGCCTCCTGCTTCTGCTGCTCCATCCGCATCGCCCGCGTCCTCCCGCACGTCATGCTATGTTAATGGAAGCTGATGACAACCGAAGCAGGAGACCGCCATCGACCTCTGTGCAATTTTTTTTGCAATTTTGGGCTGGCGGCCGGCCGCACTTTACTGTTATGGGGGTTAATCAAACTGTAAAGCGGGGAGCCGCCGGGCGGGGACGAGGGTGAGTGGAATAAGACCGAATCTCAAGGCATTAGAGGATAACAACAGGCCGTCGCCGGGACGCCGGGCGCCCATGCTCGACCCGGAGCTGGCTCTGTTTCTCGGGCGCTGGCTGAAGGCGCCGCATCGTATCGGTGCATTGGCGCCCTCGAGCCGCTATCTCGCGCGCGCGATGGCACGGCAGGTCGACATCCGCCAGGCCCGCCTTGTCGTCGAGCTTGGCGGCGGCACCGGCAGCATTACCCGCGCCTTGCTTGCCACGGGGCTGGCGCCCGAACGGCTCATCGTCGTCGAGCGCGACGAGCGCCTCCATCAATTGCTGGCCGAGCGTTTTCCCGGGCTCCGCGTTCTCCGCGGCGACGCGGCGGAGCTGGTGGCGCTGCTGCGTCCCTTGGGGATTGCCAGCGTCTCGGCGATCGTCTCGGGCCTGCCGCTGCTGTCGATGCCGAAGCGCCTGCGCCATCGCATCGTCGACCAGAGCTTTGCCCTGCTGGGCGAGCGCGGCGCCCTCGTCCAGTTCACGTACGGCATCGCCTCGCCGCTGCCGGCGCGCGAATTCGCCGTCTCCGGACACGTCGCGGCGCGGGTCTGGCGCAATTTCCCGCCTGCTTCCGTCTGGCGCTTCCAGCGCCCCGCCGCCGCGATCGCCCGGGTTGCGTAAGCCGAGGACGGCCGGAGGAAGGCGGAAAACGCCGTTCGTGTTCCGCCTGCCGTCCTTGTCTCATCTGCCGCAATAAGCCTCGAGCCGATACCCGTCGGGATCGATGACGAAGGCGGCGTAGTAGTGCGCGCCGTAGTCGGGACGAGGCCCCGGTGCGCCATTGTCCTTGCCGCCCGCCTTAAGGGCCGCCTGGTGGAAGGCTTCGACCGCCTCGCGGCTCGGCGCCGCAAAGCAGAGGTGGAGGCCGGATTTCTCATCCGCTGGCACCGGTCGCTCCGCCGGCATAACCCAGAGCCCCGCCTGATCCCCGCCATAGCCGAGCGCGCCCGGCGAGTCGTGCAGGAGCCGGTAGCCCAGCGGCTTCAGGGACGCATCATAGAAGCGCCGCGCCGCAGCGAGATCGCGGACACCGAGCGAGACATGGTCAAGCATCGCCGCCTCCTTGTAACTGGCTTGATGGTTATATGGCAACACGGTCGTGGCGGCTTGTCAACCTCCTTGTCGGTTAGTATGACAAGGCAATGAGCCAGCCGGCCGAAACGCCCTGGATCACCGCCCCCGGCGACGAGCTCTGCCTCGATTTCGCCAATACGCGCTTCTGGCGCGGCACGCCCGAGCCCCGGGAGGCGCTGCATGGCTTTGCCGATCTCCTCGCCTGGTCCAGGGCGAGGACCGGGCTGCCGGCGACGGAAGAGGCGAGGGCGGCAATTTGGGCGGAAGACGCGCCCGGCGCCGCCGCGGCGCTCTTCGCCGAGGCGCTCGCGCTGCGCGAAGCGATCTATCGCCTGTTCCATGCCGTGGCCGAAAAGCAAGCCGCGCCCGAGGATCTCGACCGGCTCAACCGGGCGCTCGCCACGATGGCGGAGCGCCGCGCCGTCGTCGCGGAGGGAGCCGGTTTCGCCTGGCACGTTCCCGCCGGCGCCGGCGCTCCCAGCGCCGTGCGGTTGCTGACGCCGGTGTTGTGGTCGGCGGGCGATCTGCTGGTCGGCAAGCGCCTCGCCAAGGTCCGACATTGCGCCAATCCCGAATGCGCGTGGCTGTTCATCGACGACAGCAAGAGCGGCAATCGCCGCTGGTGCTCGATGAGCGCCTGCGGCAATCGCGCCAAAGCGCATCGCCATTACGTACGGAAGAAAGGCCGGGCGATCGACTGAGCGACGCCCCTTGCCGCGCGGCCTGCGCGGCGCGAGGATCGGACCCATGTCGCGTTCGGAGCGGCTGCTTGCTTTGATCCAGGTGCTGCGGCGCCACCGCCGCCCGGTGACGGGCGCGGCGCTGGCCGCCGAGCTCGGCGTCTCGCTGCGGACCATCTATCGCGACATCGGCAGCCTCGCCGCCACCGGCGCGCCGGTCGAAGGCGAAGCCGGCGTCGGCTTCGTTCTGCACGAGGGCTACACCCTCCCGCCGCTGATGTTCAACGCCGAGGAGATCGAGGCCGTGGTGCTCGGCTCGCGCATGGTGGCGCAATCCGCCGACGCGCCGCTGGCGCGCGCGGCGCGCGACGCCCTCGCCAAGATCACCGCCGTGCTGCCCGAGAACCGGCGCGCGGATGTGGCGAGCCTCGGGCTGCTGTCGGCGCCGCGCCGCCCGGCGGCACCGGACGGCGTCGATCTGGCGCTGCTCAGACAGGCGATCCGAGCCGAGCGGAAGATCTGGATCAGCTATGGCGATGAAGCCGGCAACCGCACCGAGCGCCGCATCTGGCCGATCGCGCTCACCTTTTACGAACGCGTGCGGCTGCTCGCGGCATGGTGCGAGCTGCGCCAGGCGTTCCGCCATTTTCGCACCGACCGCATCTCCGCCATCACCGAGACGGCGGAGCCTCTTCCGCGTCGGCGGCGCGCGCTGATGCGCGAGTGGCAGGCGGTGGAAGGCGTGCCGGAGTTCGATTGAGGCTGCTGACAGGATCTGTCAGCCCGGCGGCTTATCGTGCGGACTTCCCTTCCAGGAGTCACGCGATGAGCACGCTGCAAGACCGCTCGACCGCGGCACCGCGCTGGCAGGCGCCGGCCTTCGCCGTCACCGCCGCCGAGCTGAAGGCGATCTTCCGCGAGTGGCGCCGGCGCGCCCGCTCCCGCGCCGAGCTCGCCCGCCTCGGCGCGCATGAGCTGTGCGATATCGGCCTGACGCCGGCGGAACGCGCGCGCGAATGTGCGAAGCCGTTCTGGCGCTAAGCGCGCGGCGGCTTCGGCAGGCTGTCGGTGATGCCGGGACCGGGGCGAAGCCCGTCGGCGATATCAGGCTTCGGCTGGGTCGCAGCGGCGAGCTGCTTCAGCGGCGTCTCGATGCGATGCTTGATGTTGCCATAGACGGCGGCGACGCTGTGCGGCGTGTGATCGCCGCGATCGTAGAAGAGCTGCGGATTCTGCCGCGCCGCCGCCGGCACGACATCGGCGGCGGGCTGGTCGGCGTCGGCGGCGCGGGCACGCAAGAAGCGGATGGCGCCGGTAGCGCCCAAGAGATGCGCCAGATGCAGCTCGGCCGGGGTCGCCTTGCGGTGAAAGGCGTGCTGTAGCGCGACCGCATTCTGCTTGGCGAGTTCGCCCGCCATGATGCCGGCGAGCTTGGGATCCTTGCGCAGCTCCAGGATCTGCCGCTCCGTGGCGCGATTCGTGACGCTGAGGTGACCGTCGGGCGCGGCGACGATGCTTTTCGCCAGCTCGCCCTGGCCGAACTGGGCGCCATGATCGCGCATCATCTGCAGCCAGGTCTGCGCCGTGAACTGGAACAGGCCCGAGGCGCTGGAGTGGCGCTGGCGCGCATGGACATTGTCGCGCAGGCCGCTTTCCGCGCTCGCCTGCGCCACCAGGAAGTCGAAGTCGACGCCGGTAGCGGCGCTGGCCTGCTTCAAGGAATCGACGATCTCCGGCGACAGCGGCCGGCCCGCCACCATCAATCCCGCCAGCTGCTCTTCTGCCATTTCCGGCTTCCCTCGTCGCTCAAACCCGGCAGAGCGTCACGCCGATCATGCTGTCGCGGGTGACCAGCGCGGCAAGGCGTTCTTCGGTCCACCCTTCGGTCCCCGCCGGCCGCTCGGGCAGGACGAGGTAGCGCATATCCGCGGTCGAGTCGTGAACGCGCAGCTCGACGCCGTCGTCGAGCGTCGTGCCGAATTCCGCCAGCACCGCCCGCGGCTCGCGCACCGCGCGGCTGCGATAGGCGCGGCTCTTGTACCAGTCCGGCGGCAGGCCCAGCAGCATGCGCGGATAACAGGAGCAGAGCGTGCAGACGATGAGGTTGTGGAGCCGCGCCGTATTCTCGACGACGAGGAGGTGCGTCGTCGCCATGTCGATACCGAACTCGCGCACCGCCGCCGTGCCATCGGCGAGGAGGCGCGCTTTGTAGGCGGGATCGGTCCAGGCGCGGGCGACGACGCGCGCGCCTTGCGCCGGCGTGCGCGCATCCATCGCCTCGACCGCGCGCCGCACCGCATCGGCCGTCAAGATACTCTTGTCGATGAGCAGCTCGCGCAGCGCAATTTCCATCACCTGGTAGTAGCTGAGCCGCTCGGGCGTATCCTCGGCCGGCGGATGGGGATGGGGATGGGCATGGCCATGGCGGTGGTCATGCGCCGCATCGTGGCTATGGACGTCGCTGCTCATTCTCTCCTCACCGCGCCGGCTCGAGCCAATGCTGGTAGATCTCGACCTCGATCGTGTCCTGAGCCGGTCCGGCGTAATCCGGCCACAGCTCGCGCTGACGGAACCGCACGCGATAGAGCGGCTGCGCCGGCAGGCCCGGACGATTGTAGGCAAGCTCCTCGGGATTGGGAAAGGCGCCGCAGAGCCGCTCGATCTCGCCGGACTGGCCGCGGATGTACCACGGCGCCCGGAGATGCCCGGGCGGATCGGCGCGGCGAACGCGCACGCGCGCGCCCGGCGCAAAACGCGGCTCGACCGCGCTCATCGCGGCGCCTCCCGCGCCTCGACCTCGGCCATCTTGCGGCCGAGCTCGTCGGCGGTGACGGTGCCACGCTGCAAGAGGGTGTTGGCGATGGCGGAAATCCAGCGCTCGTAGTAGCTCATGCGGTCGTAAGCGTCGGGCGGCAGCGCCTCGATGTTGCGCCGAAGCTCGTCGACACGCAGCAGCTCGCGCTGCGACAGCAGCACCATCAACGCATCGACGCGCTTCTCCCAGAGCGCGTAGTCGTGCTCCTGGCGCGCGACCGCACCGGCGGGCAGACCCCCCATGTCATGATGCTGACGCATGCCGCCCTCCTCGGCGCAAGTATCCCCCTCCTCAGCCCGGGGGAGCAAGGGGCATCGGCGTCCCGGAGCCGCCTGCGCGTGCCATTAACCGGTCCTTCAGCAGCCCTCGCCTATCGCTTTCAGCATGCGCCCCGACAAGGCCAAGAAGCTGCAGCAGCTGCTGGCGAAATTATCTTCCCGGCAGGCCATGGCGGTGGCGCGCGGCATCGAGACCGAACGTGCGCTCGGCGCGAAAACCCTGCCGAGCGAGGCAATCCTTAACGCGCTCCGGCCGCAGCTCCGCCATGCCGGCGCCAAGCGTGTGCCCACCCTGAAACGCCTCGCCTGCCTCGCTTTCGAGGATTTCCTCACCGACCGCGACGACGATCCCCGCCCGCCGGGGCTCATCGCCCGCGCTGCGGTCGATCCCTGGTGGCAAGCGCTGAACCATGTCGCCGGCGCCGAGATCGCCGAGCTCGAAGCCGAGCTGCGGCAGATGGTGGCGCGCGACGACGAAGCCGGCCTCGCGCTTCTCGGCGACACCGTGGCGCGGGCAGCGCGCGGCTGGACGGAAGGCGTTCTCGCCCGGCTCGAATCGCGCAAGGGCAGCCCGGCGCTCAAGAAGCTGTTCCTCGACCCGCTGCTGCTCGGCGATCTCCGCGAGATCGCCCGCGTGCTGCCCTTGGGCGGCGCGGTGCGCAGCGGCATCGACGCGGTGATCCGAGTCGCGGGCGAGCATGGCGAGGCACAAGGGCGACGTCTCCTCGATCTCGGGCCGGCGACGGTGACCGAGGCCAAGCTGCAATATCTGCGCCTCAGCGATGCCTTCGGCGTCGATGCCAGCTATTTCGCGCTGGGGCTTCTCAACAAGCTCGAACGTGCCTGGGCCATCCTGCGCCTCGGCCGCGCGCTGTCGTGGAAGCCCAACGACGCGATGGTGCGCGACACCGAGTTCGGCGTCATCGGCGAGCGGCTCATCGCCGATCTGCGCCACCAGGCGAAGAAGGCGGTGTCGCTGGCGCGGGCCGGTGATGCGGCCGACAACCTCCCGCCGCTGCTGGCGCAGCTCTCCGCCTACTTCGAGGATGCCGAGGGGCTGCTCGGCGAATTCGGCTTCCGCCGCGACAGCGCCTGGGGCGAAGCCATTCTCGCCACCCGCGCCGAGGTGGCGCGCGCGGTCGCCGACGAATTGGCACCGCGCGTCGGCGCGGCGATGCTGGAGGTGATGCCGCAAACGCAGCGCCCCGGCGCGCGCCGCCTGCTCTCGGTACCCGATCTGGCGCGCGAGCCGGAGTCGCGCGTCACCGGCCGCGCCGTCGAAGGGGCGCGTTTCCTCCGCTTCCTGCAGCAGCGTGGCGCGCGCCACGGCCTCGGCGTCGCCGTGCGCGAGGTGACCGAGCGCGTCGGCGCCGAGATCGACCGGCGCGCCGGCCAGTTGCTCGACGAGCTGCGCGTCGCGCCCGAAAACCCGATCATTCCGGCGCAGATCGGCGCGGCGCAGCAGGTCCTGGACACGCTTTTCGACGATGGTCGCGGCGCCGTGCTGGCGCGGCGACTGCGCAACGCCCAAGCCGCAGCCAAACCGGAGGGCGGCGTTTACGGCCTGCTGAGCTGACCGCCGCCGCGCCCGGCTGCGTTGCTAGAGCGTCTTGAGGATCGCCTCGCGCTTTGCCTCGAACTCCTCGCGCGTGATCAGCTTCTGGTCGAACAGCAGCTTCAGCCGGCGCAGGCGCTGGGCAATTTCGTCGCCGCCGGCCGAAGCCGGAGCGGCGGGTGCCGCGGCGGAGGCGCTGCCATTGGCGGCGGCGCTGCTATCGGCCGCAGTGGTGCTGTCAGTCGCCGGCTTCGTCGCCGCGGTCAACGGCGTCGGGCTGGCATTCGCCTTCTCGGCCTCTGCCGGAGCGGCATCAGCGTTCTCGACCGCGGGCGCAGCGGCCGGCTTGTCGGCGGGCTCGGTGGTCGCCGATGGGGCGGCGGCGGCCGGCGTGCTTTCGGTGGCGGCATTGGCCGCGGTCGCATCATTTGCCGCGAGGTCGGCCTTGTCGACGGGGGTCGCCGGCATGGCGGGGGGCGCCGGCTGCGCGCCGTCGGCGTCGGCATTGGTGACCTTGACGCCATAGACCGCGGCCGTCGCTTCGGGCGCCGCCGGCGACGGCTTGGTTGCGACCGAGGCGATGAAATGCTGTGCCTTCAGCAGATCCGCGTAGGAGGTGCCGGTCGCGATGACCGTGAAGCGGCAGCGGCCGTAGAAGCTGCGCCCGACGAGGAAAGCTTCGCTCGCATTTTTTCCGGCATTGCCCTGGAAGGCCAACTCCTTGCCGAGCGCTGCGGTCTTGTCGAAGGTCGCCTTCTTCAGCCTAAAGCCCTGCGCTTCGGCTTCGCGCCGCACATTGTCGACGACGTCGAACTGACTCATCTTGGCGTAGTCGACGTCGTGCGCGCAGGCGCAGCTCGCCTTCTCGCCGTAAC